>CAYWUF010000046.1:0-4683 GCA_964461425.1 uncultured archaeon
TCCGCTTAGATTAATAACCAAATTAGTACAGAAAGTGGCTTATAGCCAACTACTAGATCCTTTTTAGAAAAAGGGTTTCATTCTAAAAAACTATTTAATATTTAATCTTTTAAGTATTCTTTTTCCTCTACTTATGCCATTATAGAATAATTTCACTATTCTTTTTTTATCTTTTGTAATTTTTCTTACATTATCATCAGGATAAATTAAAATAACATTAGGATATGTATGAATCTTTTCAATTTTTGTTTCATCAAAAAAATGAAATAAATGGTATATCATATATCTAAATCCAAAATACAGAGATTTAGCATAAAAATCAAGAATGTGATAGGGTAAATTTCTAAGAATGTTTTTTTTATTCCTTCTTTCATTCATTATCCAAATTATTCTTTTATCTGGATTTTTTTTAACAACATCTAAAAAACAAGCATTAGGCACAGTTTTTCCATCATAAGTGTCTTTTGTTTTTGTATCTAAGTAGATATAGGGAGGTAAATATGAAGATAGATGGATTACATCTAAAGTGTCTTTCTTACCATTAATATATTTTATAGCTAGATTCTTATAATCAAACACGGCTACAAAAAAATCAATAGGACTTCTTTTAATTTTTGCAAAATTTAATTTTTGTTTTGTCTTTTCTATAGCTTTTAATACTTCTAAATCTAATAGATGTAAATTTTCTCTATAAAATAATAATCTCCAAAAACTCTTCCATAATTCGTGAACATCCATTTTAAAGAACTTGTTTCTTTTAGATAATAGTTCTTTTGTATAGATTCCAGAAACTTCAATTGGGTTTTCAGATAAGAAATAGGCACCAAGGTGAGCTCCAGCAGAAACTGCATAGATGCTGTGTATTCTTGAGTGTATTTTTTTATTATTAAACGCACTTAAAACTCCAGCACCAAATACTCCACTTATTGCTCCGCCTTCTATAATTAATATTATGTTTCTGGTTATTTTTATATCACTTCATATATATTATAACAGCAATCTTTATATTAGGTTTTATTATATATATTTTTTATATGCCTCCTAAACTTATAAATCTAGGCTTTAAAAGATCAAAAACAAGAAAAATAAAAAAAATAACAACTTCTAATGGGGATAAAGTATCTATAACTGTTGATTCTAAAAATCCAAAAACTAGATTTTATACTAAAGTTGAAAAAAATCAATTTAGCTTGCCTTCTAGAATTACACATATGACTCCTGAAGCGCACAGGGTCTTAAAAGAAAATCCAGAATTAATTAGTTTTTTAGAAACAAAATTAAGTAAAAAAACTCCAATTAAAGCAAGATTAGAAACACAAAATGGAAAATTTATATTAAGAGAAAAAGATTTTTTTAGTTATGGAGAAACACACAACAAGATATGTGAGCTATTATATAAAGATAAGAAGACTGGAAAAATTAAAAAATACTTTGTAAAGAAATATTCTAGATTATCTGATTTTGGAAATGCTGAGGCTGAATTTTTAGCTGTTAAAGAAATGGAAAGATTAGGATTTAATATTATTAAACCTCAATTTGCTACAACTAGTTTTGAAGCTAAAAACTTAAACATTATAGCTTATGATTTTACTAATTTAGAGACTTATCATCAAGCCTTTCTAAAAAGAAAAATTAATGGTAGAGAAATTTTAGAAATTGAAGATATATATAAAAAATTACAAAAGTCTTTAACTGACAGAGGACTAGAAGATTTTTATAGAATATATGATAATAGACCAGAACCACATCATAACGTTTTTGTAAAAAGACTAGCTAATGGCAAATTAAAATTTTATTTTACAGATTTATTATGGGGAAAAGAAGAAACATATAATAAAAAAAGAGACGAATATTTATGAGCGGAATATTAATAACAATTGTTGGGCCTATGTTTTCTGGGAAAACTACTGAATTACTTAGACTAATGGACAGAGAATTGATTGCTAAGAGAAACTCAATTCTGTTTAAGCCACAGATTGATAACCGATATTCAGAAGAAGATGTACTTAATCATAATGGCATTGGTAGAAAAGCAATTAACGCAGGAAATTCACACGATATCTTGGACAAAGTTGTTGAATTAAATAAACAAAATCCTTTAGAAAACATCTTTATCGATGAAATACAATTTTTTGATTCAGAAATTATTGAAGTTATAGAAAAGATTAACTGTTTAGGAATAGACGTTTATACCTGTGGGCTTAACCAAACATTCAAAGGAGACCCTTTTCCTTTTAAAGACGGGAAGAAAGATATAGGATACTTGATGGCAATAAGCGATCAAATAATCTCCCTTGATGCTGTCTGTAATGTGTGTGGAGAGAAAGCAACAAAGACTTACAGAACAGGAACAGAAGAAGCAACTGTTATTGTTGGTGGACAAGATAAATATCAAGCAAGATGTAAAAAATGTTGGAATAAATAAAGATTTATAAACGATTAAGGTCTTATATAATAATTACATTTAAAAATAAAGGAGAATGAATAAACATGGCAGACGAATCAGTACAATTTATTGCAAATTTTGATAAATTTGTTTCTATTAAGAAATTAACAATAGATAAAGAAGTAGGACCAAAAGAAGTTATTGAGTTTTTAACAAGTGTTGAATTTTCAACATCTCAAAAGATTAAAGATTATCTTGGAAAGATGTGTGATATTAAGAAATATGAAGAAAAGACAAAATCACTCATGGCATTAGAGATTGGAAAATTTATTGAAGAAGTTAATTCCAATGGAACAAAAAAGATAATTAAAGAATTTCTTCCTGCAGACATGGAGAAGAAAGACGTTAAAGATGCTTACATTGAGTTATTCAAAGTATATTTGATTGAAAAATATGCAATAGAGAAAGGAATTTCATTTGCAGCACACCACATAGTCTTTCCAGCAAACAAAAAGTTAATGAAAATAAAAAAAAAATAATTTTAACGGAAAATTAAATGAGTTTTCTAGATAATTTAAAATTAAAATGGGACTTGTCCCTTATTTCTCTTATTGTTACAAACCTAATAGTTATTGTTCTTGCAATTATTCAGAAATGGGATTTTCCAATACTGTTTAATGTTTATTTTGCACAAACTCAAATTATTGGTTTTTTTTATTTCTTTAAAATAATATTTAAGAAAAATACAATTACATACGGATTAACAATTAATAGAAAAACCATAGAACCAACAATTACTAATAAACTTGGGTTGGCTGTTTTTTATTATATTGGTTTTTTCTTTGTCATTCATATTTTTAATTTTTTTATTCGTTTTGTGAATACACCAAACTTAGATTTTTCTAAAATGTTATTTGCTTTTTTAGGAATTTTAATTTTTTTTATTAATCATTTAATTTCATTTATAGTCAATTTTAAAACAGATTCTGAAAAAGAAGAAACTATAAAAGAATTAATGATTACTCCATATTTAAGAACCACACCAATGATAGTGGTTTTTTTATTTGGTTTATGGCTTAATGTTTTATTAATTTTATTTTTAATATTAAAAATATTAGTTGATATTTATAGTCACAATTATATACATAAACTTAAAGAAGATTATTTAAAATATAAAAATAAAACAGAAAATCAAAAAATAAATCCAACAACAGTTAAATCCCCTGTTACTTTTATAATCAAAGGATTAGTAATATATTGGATTGGATCTTTTGCATTTCTAATAATTTTGCTGTTTATAATATTAGGGATAATTGTTAATTTTTGGTTTTATATTGCTGCAGGATTATCTTTATTTGTTGTAATATTAATAATATTTATTTTTATTAAGCATTTTAAAAGAATCAATGAACCAAATAAATAAATGTAATAAACAGTAGGTATTTATATAATTTTTCTTTCTTAATTATTATATCAATTAAAGGAAATTATCCCTCCTTAGCATAGCGGTTAGTGCGTCCGGCTGTAGACTTTAAGATTACATTTTCTTTTTTGTTAAGAGCAAGAAATTGCAAATAACAAAGAAAGGCAGTGACCGGAAGATCCCCAGTCCAAATCTGGGAGGAGGGAATCCGACTCCAACTAAAACTTTCTATTTAAGTTGGAGTAACAATTAAACTGAATAGTGTTACCCTAACTTTTTTTAATTACAGAAAATAACGTATTACTCACTATGTTGTATTACTCGATACCTTTTTAAACATTTTGAGTAATACAATTATTATGAGCTATTTATCTAAATTACAAAGAAATGATAAAACCTATTATTATCTTGTAGAGAATATTCCTGTGTCAAAAGGGAAAAGAAAACAAATAAGAAAATATATTGGAATAATAAAACCCACAGAACAACAGCTATCTTTAGAATTATCCAAGTTTGAAAACGAAATAACTCTTAAGAAAAAACAATTACAAGGATTTACATATTTAACAAAAGATGAGATAAAAGAAATAGATGAAATTAATTCAAATTTCTGGAGAAAATATAATACTTTAACTAAAACAGAAAAAGAAGATTTCTGGAATAACTTCATTAATGTTTTTGTATATAACACCAATTCTATTGAAGGATCAACTTTAACTCTAAAAGAAGTTGAATTACTATTGTCTGAAAATATATCACCTAATAGACCATTAGAAGATGTATTAGAAACAAAATCAGCAAAAAGAGCAATTGATTATTTTTTAAACTATAAAGAAGAGTTATCTATTGATTTAATTACAGAATTACATAAGAT
>CAYWUF010000047.1:0-4592 GCA_964461425.1 uncultured archaeon
ATTTTAAAAAAACTCTGACAGGGATTTCTGCTTCTTTGCTTCTTTGTCTGAGAATAAACTGTCTATCTCGTTCTCGCTTAATTGTATTCTCTGCAAAAGATGAGGGTTAAGATGATAGTCAATGATAAGGTTCTTTGCAACTTCTAAATATTTCTTGATAGAGCCTTGCGCAATAGTAAGAATTATCTTTCCTCCACAGTCGCATTTACCGGAAAGAGGCATTCTCCTATATTTCTTATTACATTTAACACACCTTAGTTTCTGTCTAGCAAAAGCACGAGTGTTACCAATGATGTCAGGGAAAAGATGATAATGAAGAAGCCTTTCAAGTGCGTCTTGATTATCAACAGCAAGAATTCTTCCTTGAAGCTTTGCTTGCTTATCTACTTTTTCTTGCATAGATTTAATTGAAATATATGCGGATTGTTTAGGGCCTTCGTCAAAACAAGTAGTATCGTGAGTAAACCTAACACAACTATATTGCTCTTCAGTTCCTAATAATTTCTTAACAGGAACAATCCCTTCAATCTTATCAGGGTCTGCAAAAGATTTACTTGCTAAATAAAATTCATAAGGGTAAGAGGTGTTAGTTTCAATTTCGTGTGATTCATCATCAATCTCGTAAGGACTAAGAACAGTAGTAAACGCCAAAGGCGCATCCATTCTTCCTCCTCTTCCAGAACTCAAATAACTTTTAGAAAAGTTAAGCATAGAGTCCATTAACAAAAGCATAGAATCTTGATCTCCATCAACATTTCTTCTTTTTGCAGTAATGTAATAAGGGTGGCCCCAAGCAAGCTTAGATTTAGAATACCCTAATATCCTTCCAACAATTCCAGCAGATGTGTGTGGTGCTAGCCCAATAACAAGTTGACCAATAAGGTCTTCTTTATTTTTAGCGTTATAAAATCTAGGCAATTGATAATACTTCTCTAACAAGTCATCAATAAACCAAGAAACTTTTAAAAAGAATTCACCACAGTTCTCATCAACAATAGTGTCTTGTGGAAAAATAGATATTCTCTGATTATTATCTTTTAAGTCTTTACCCAAATAATCTTTCTTATATCCAAGTTCTTTTAGTTTCTCAACAGAGAGATTAAGTTCCTTACCAGTAAATTGTGAAATTGTAGCATTCAAAGCCTCATATCTACTAGTCCCATCTCTAAAAACAGAAACTCCATATTTTGCTCTAAGTATTCCTTTCTCTAAAGGTTCTGAAACTTTTTCTCTATTAAGTAAATCTTTTACTCCTTTAAGACTTTCTGGAATTCCCACCTTTAAGTTACTTGCAGCATTTTCAATAACTCTATCTAAATTAATCTTATGTTCTAAAATCAATTTAGTTTCTTCTCCGCATTTAGAACAAATAAGATCATGAGTTTGTGTTTTACATTTATTACATATTCTAATCTCATTAGTTTTAACATTACAATTAAAACAGTAATTATTATATACAATTTTTTTACAATTAGGGCAAATAAAAGATTTAATCTCAACCTCGTTAATTCCAATATCTTGTTGATGATTCCCGTCTGCTCTTTTCTTTGTTGCTCTTAAAAGGTCTCTAGAGTTTCCAAATCCTTTACCGATAGGAAACAAAACGTTTGGTTTACCTGCAATTACTCTTTCGTGAGCAGCTTCTGGTCTGCCCATTCTTGCACCCACCCAAAATCCAGATTTTTCATTAATCTTTATTTTAGAAACGCCACTTAATATTTCTACAACAGTTTTGTCAGTATTTTCAATTAGTTCTTTATATTCCTCTAAAGGATCAAGAGCATTAAGTGCACCTACACTTTTCAAAAGAGGATAGGCTTGTTCTTTACCAATATAAATTTTATTTTCTTCTTCTAGATATTTATGAGGCAAACCCATTTTTTCAAAAACGTTTTTAATTTCAGAATTATGTTCAATTTTAACACCAACAATTTGTGTTTCTTTATTTGACAAAAATTCTCCAATTCCAATAACGTCAATATCATCAATTGCTTTACCAATAACTTCTCTAACATTTTCAAAGAAATTTTTTTTCTTTTCTTCTGTTTCTTCGTCTGCAAATATTTTGTCTGATTCTCTTAAGCTATTAATTAATATTTTAAGTTCTTCATGATTTAACAAATCATAATAAAATATATATTTAGGAAATAAAGGTAAGTTATATTTTTGAGATAATGCAACAGCAGTATATGGGTTTGGTTTATTATAAAATTCTTTACAGATGTTTAAAACACTTTTAGTTATAATTTCAGTCTTTTCAAGATATTCCATTTCAGAGAGCCATTCTTCTCTAACATATCCAGCTTTAACTAAAGGGTGTCCTGATTTTCTAAAATCTCCAATTGAGATTAGCATGTCTCCTAAGAATAATATTTTCTCAATATCTTCAGCACATTTGTTTGCGTCAACAACATTATCAATATAAACTACATCTTTATTTTTTAATCTAACAATTGGCCCATCAATAGTAGAGCAAGGAAAATATTGTAAAGATTTACCTGGTCTTTCAATTCTTCCGTGTGTTCCAACTGCAATAAATTCATCTAGAACATACATTGTTGCCGGATTAATCGCTTTAGCCATCAATCCCGCATTTCTTGCTCTTCCATATCTAAGCCTAAACCCTCCTGGTCTAAACGGGTATGAAAAAACAGGTCTTCCAGCAGCTAACCCTTCTAAATATTTTGTAGAGGGTTTAAGTTCAAATCCTTCGGCAGTCTTTTTAACCTTGACAAGCTTTTCAAGCCAATCCCAGTTAAGCCCCATTCTTTTGCTTGTTTTTCTTATCTTAAGTGCTCTAACATAAAGCCCGTCAATAAGCACAAGACACATTGCCCCTCTAACTCTATTTGTGTCAATTCCAGGAACGTCTCTGTTAGCTACAATTTCAACTTCGTTATCAGCATAACTATTAACCCTAACTGGAATATTTTCAATAATGGTTCTAACTTCTTGTTCAGTTATTCTTTGCTGTCTAACAACTACTTCGTCTTGATAAAGCATTCCTTCTTCAATTACTCTTTCTATCTCTTGTCTGCTTGGTTTAAATCTATCAAGATTAAGTTTAGTTCTTGCAAGATCTCCAAGTAACAACGGCAAAGTCTGGGCATTTCCTCCAGCAGCTCTAATCGGCCCAGCAAAATAAATATCAACAAACGGCGTTTCGTCTTCATTCTTAGAAATCTTAATCTCTGGTAAGCCGTCAAGTGGAGAAACAACAACGCCTTCAGTTTCAATAATTAAAGCAGTTCTTAAAGCCTGATCTAGTCTTTTTTCAGGATCTTCTATGTCTCCTAGTTTTCTATCTAAGATGTCATTAAAGATCTGAAGCATAACAGGAAATCTCTCGTGATGTGTCTCCCAAAGTTCGTTATATCTCTCAGCAACTCCAGGAGGCCCAACAAGCAATTCTGTTTTTTCTGCAATACCTCTAGCCGGAACTGATTCAATATTGCTACTAGGGTCTTTTCCCTGTATTCTTGCATTTTTAGCTAGAACTACCGCAAAGTCTATATCTTTAGTAAGTTTGTCATAATATTCTCTGACTTCTTTATTTGCGTTTAGTTCAGACATTTTTAATTTTCTTTTCAAAGTCTTTTATAAATATTTTTTGATCTTTAAGATTAAATATAATTGCTTTAGAAACTGTAGGTGTGTGTCCCATCTCTTGTTGAAAAGCAGTTATTGATTGCCAGCAGGACGTGCTTATAAGATGACAATTTTTATATTTAGAGTAAGAGTGATGATGTATATGTCCGCAAATAAAAACGCTTGGCACTTCTTTAATGGTCATGAAATTCTTCTCAATAGGAATAAATGTTTGTTTTTCTCCAAACTGTGGCATTAAGTCTCTTCTTACCAGTAGTTCTTTTTGTGCCCTGTCTGGTTTATCCATTTTTAAATCTTTGATTTTTCCAAATATCCCGTGGAGTGATACTCCGTGATACATTAAGAACAATAACCCTTCAAGTTCAATCCATGATGGAGAGCCAAGTATATGTATATTTTTACGTTTATAACAATTTGGTAAATATTTTTCAGGAACAGCAGGCTGAGGATCAGAAACTCTAACCGCGTCGTGATTTCCAGGTATTAAAAACACTTCAATATTTTCTGGAATCTTTAAAATATAGTCTTCAAAAACTTTATATTGTTCAAAGATGTCGGTGATTGCTAGTTCGTCATATTGCTTAGGGTATATTCCAATACCATCTACCAAGTCTCCAGCAATTATTACATATTTTATTTTTTCAATAGTTTCTTTGTCTTCTTCACTAACATCAATTCCATTAATCCAATCAATAAAATCTTTAAATTCATCTTCTCTAAAAAGTTTACTTCCAACATGTGTGTCTCCTAAGATAACAACAAAGTTGTCTGAGTTTGTAGTTGATTGTATTCTGTCATAAGGAATGTCTGCAAACATTATTTCTTTAGCAATAAAAATATCTTTAGAAAGGACCGAACATTTAAACCCTACAACATTATCAAACAATATTTCTTTAGGATCAACTTCAAATGTTTGATTTTCCATAACTACAATATTTACTCTTCCAGTGGGGTCATCAACTGTAAGTAAAAGATTTCCGTTT
>CAYWUF010000048.1:0-4569 GCA_964461425.1 uncultured archaeon
CTGTTTCAATTTTTGGAAGAATTCCTGGAGTTCTTGACAATTGTTCATTTAAACCCTCTATATGATTTACATAAATGTGTGTATCTCCTAAAAACCCAATTAATTTTCCTTCTTTTAGATTTGCTTCTTTTGCTAGAAGATGAAGTAATAAACCATAACTTGCAATATTAAATGGAAGACCAAGAGCAGAATCTACAGATCTTTGATTCCATAGTAAATTTAATTTATCATTTATTACTGTAACTTGAAAACCATAATGACATGGAGGTAAAGCCATTTGCTTAATATCTAACGGATTCCAAGCAGAAACAATCATTCGCCTGTCTGTTGGATTTGTTTTAAGTGTATCTACTAACTTCTTTAATTGATCAACGCCATTTCCTGTTGGTTCTTTATCATAAGACTGATAAATTTTTCCAAAGTTTCTCCATTGATAACCATAGATTGGTCCAAGTTCTCTTTCTTCAAGCATTTTCTTTTTAGTTTCTTCATCATTACCGTAAGGAACAACAATAGGAGAACACCATTCATCCCAAATATGGTTTTCTTTTTCTTTTAACCAATTTTTATCAGTTATTCCTTTTATGAAAAATTCTAATTCTGAAGCAACTAATCTAAATGGAACTTTTTTTGTAGTCAATAAAGGGAAACCCTCTTGCATATCGTGTTCAAACATACACCCCGCAACAGCTTTAGTGTCAATTCCTGTTCTATTGTGTTTAAGTTCTCCATTTTCCAGAATATTTTTTATTATATCTAAATATGCTTTCATTTTATCTCACATTTCTCCTTGTATTTAATCTTGTCGCTTTTCTCTTCTTGTCTTTTTTTTCTTTAATTCTTTCTATAGGAATAATTTCTGATTTCATTATTTCATTAAATAAATCTTCATAAGCTTTTCTTATAGTTTCTATCTCTACAGTTTTTTCTTGTGCCTTTAATTTTAATGAAATTCTATCTCTTTCTTCAATACCTACTTTTTCAAATCTTGATAACACAGAATTAAAAGCTTTAGTTAATTGTTTCATTTCAGAAACTCTATTTACATACTCTTTTGGATTTTCACAAACATAAACTTCTCTTAATTTCTTAATAATTAAGTCTGATATTGAATCAATTAATCTTTCTTGCTCTTTAATATATTGATAATATTTTTTAGATTTTGATTGCGTATTTGATAAACCTAAATTTTTTTTTGCATCTTGAAAATCAATTATTTTTGCCATAATGTTTCTTTCTTATATTTTATCTACAGGATAATCTTTTAACATCTCAATTACTTTTAGCTTAAGATTAGATTTAAGTTCTTGATTATCGGGATCAGAGATTGCTTGATTGATAAAGTCTGAAACAATTCTTATTTCTTTTTCCTTAAACCCTCTTGTTGTTATTGCAGGAGTTCCAATCCTTACCCCAGAAGTAATAAATGGCTTTTGAGGATCATTTGGTATTCCGTTCTTATTAACTGAAATATTTATTTCTTCTAAAACATTTTGTGCTTTCTTTCCATTAATGTTTTTATTTCTTAAATCTACTAACACTAAATGATTATCTGTCCCGCCAGTTACAAGTCTAAAATCATATTTTTGTAGTTCTTCTGATAATACTTTTGAATTTTTCAGAACTTGCTCTTGATAGGTTCTAAACTCTGGTTTTAAAGCTTCCTCAAAACAAATTGCTTTTCCTGCAATTATGTGCTCTAATGGTCCGCCTTGAAAGCCAGGAAAGGTGTTTTTATTTATTTTTTCTCCAACATCTTCTTTATCTGTCAAGATTAGCCCACCTCTTGGGCCTCTTAAAGTTTTATGTGTGGTTGATGTGACTATATCTGCATAAGGCAAGGGCGATTCGTGCAAGCCAACAGCAACAAGACCAGCAATATGTGCCATGTCGGCCATTAGATATGCATCAACTTCATCTGCAATTTCTCTAAATCTTTTAAAGTCAATCTTTCGTGGGTAAGCAGAAGCACCACAAACAATCATCTTTGGTTTAATAACTTTAGCTAGTTTCAAGATTGCATCATAATCAAGATAACCATTCTCATCAGTTCCATAACTATGACTTTCAAATATTCTTCCAGAGAAATTAAGTTTAAAACCATGTGTTAAATGTCCTCCACTATCTAAAGACATTCCAAGAATCTTGTCTCCAGGTTCAAGTAGAGAAAAATAAGCAATGATGTTTGCTGAAGAACCAGAATGAGGCTGAACATTAGCATATTTGCATTTAAAAAGTTCTTTTGCTTTCTCAATTGCAATTGTTTCAATCTCATCAACAACCTCGCAACCAGAGTAATATCTTTTCCCAGGATAGCCTTCAGCATATTTATTTGTAAGAACAGAACCACATGCTTCTCGGATTTCCTTTGAACAAATATTTTCAGAAGCAATCATTTCTATAGTTTCTTGCTGTCTAATTTTTTCTTGTTCAATCAATTTTTTAATCATGTTATTCGCCTTAAAATATTTCATCTAATTGTTTATACATTTTTTGCTTAATTTTTTCTTTTGAATTATAAATATTAAATCTGTAAATCTTAGGCAGATATTTTGCATTATTCTCTTTACATCCTTTTTCATATAACTTGTCTAACCAACTTCCAGCATATCTTTTGTTAACCATCAACTGATAATCTGCATTCAACTCATAATCATCAAGTATTCTTTGTCCTGTTCTTTCTTCTTTTAATTTAAGATATTTTTCTTTATTCCAAGATCTTGGACCAGTTACAACAAACAAATGAGTTGGTGGATTTTCAAAAGCAACTTTATGACCTGGAAGAGAAAGATATTCTTTTAGTTTAATTCCTTTTTGGTTATAATCTTTATCATAAATCTGATAACAAGCAGATTCTTCACTTCTGCTTCTAATAATTATCTTATTGTTATCTCTTAATATTTTTCTTATTCTATAAAATTCATCAATTCTATAAACTTGATGAACAAGAGCTGCAGAATAACCATCAATTGTTTCTTTAAAATCATATGAACTTCTATTTTGTTCAATAACTCTATTTACTTGTCCTGCGCCTCTTTTGGTTGGTTCTTCCATTATCCAGACGTCTGCTGAATTTGGATTTATGTAAGTAGTTATTTTATTTTTCTTAAAAGAACCTACAAATAAATCTGTGTTTTTATTATATCCTGAAAGAAGAGAATATATCTCTAAAAGTAAATTACTCTTTTCTTCTTTAGAGAATTGTTCTGAATCTAAAAAATCTTTAAAAGACATAAAATTTTGATTATATTTTTCAAAAATTTCAGCATGAAATAAAAGATCCATTTCTGTTCCACGAATATCTCTTATTGTTTTTCCTTTAGATTTGAAATATTCAATAAAATCATTAATTTGTGTGCTTGTTCCAGACATATCTGGTCCGCAAATTACCATATCATAAAATTCGTCACTCATAAATTTCACACCAAATATAATAATTAGTAAACTGTTTATAAATTGTTTCTACAAATATTTATGTATATCCTAAAAATACTGATTACAATGAATCTTTTACTTATTTGTTCAAAAACTGATTTAGCTGCGGTTAATTTTTTTGAAATTCTAACTACTGAAATGTTTAGTTTTAAGAAAATTACAGAAAATCTTTGGTTTTTAAAAAAAGAAAACAAAATCTATCTTACACTTACAGAAAAAACTCATCTTTACATGGATGATAAAGATATTTACGAGTATGAAAAAGAAGCAGAAACAGAATTTGATCAAATAATCTTTCTGTCTAAACATTCTACTCTTTCTGAAATCAAGCCAAGAACCATTTCAGTTCATTCTGTTGGAAATTGGGGAAAAGCTGAACTTGGAGGAAAAGATGATACTGTAGTTAAGACAGACCCAATATTAGTTCGTTTTTTACTTCTAGAATTATTTTTAAAAAAAACTAAAGAAATAAAATTTGAAGTAAAACAAGAAGCAACACATCATGGCCCTTTCTTAGAAAAATCAACAATATTTGTAGAAATAGGTTCTGATGAAAACGCTTGGAAAGATAAAGAAACTGCTTTTTTTATTTCTAAAATATTAATCTCTATTATTTCAAATTATGACAAAGAAAAAACTAAGTTAGAAAACAACTGGATAGAAACAGTTGGCTTTAGTGGATCTCATTATTGTACGAAATTTAATCGTTTGACTTTTAATAAAGAAAACAAATATTGCTTTGGTCACATAATTCCTAATTATGCAATTACTCAAATAAAAGAAAAAGAACAACTTAAAAGAATATTAGAACAAGCAAAAGAAAAAAGTAATTCTGATCTAATCTTAAATGAAGATTTAGAAAAAATTATTTTTTAGTCTTTTTTTTATAATATTCTGATTCTATTTTTAATCTTATTTTTTCTTCTAAAGCAAAGATTGTTTGAATATTTGGATTTTTAGAATAAAGTGAATCATCTTCTATTATTTTTGAAAATATTTTAACAAATGAATCCTGTGGCAAATTATTATTATAAATCCCTTCTGCACAAATATCATAAACTATTTGAAAAAGTATGGGATAGCTCCCTCCTTTCTTTATTGCTGATTTTGCTAATTCTAAAGTTCTTATTTCTT
>CAYWUF010000049.1:0-4542 GCA_964461425.1 uncultured archaeon
GTTCTTTTCCTTGATGAACCAACAGTTGGTTTAGATCCACAAACAAGAAATCATATTTGGGATTATATTAAGAAAGTAAATAAAAGAGAAGGAACAACTATTTTCTTTACAACACACTATATGGATGAAGCAGAAAAATATGCTGATAGCATAGCAGTAATTGATCATGGAAAGATAATTGATATTGGAACAACTAAAGAATTAATTAAGAAAACAAAAACAAAAACATTAGAAGAAGCATTCATAAAGATTACAGGATATAATATCAGAGATGAAGAAGCAAGTACTCTTGATAGAATGAGAATGATTAGAAAAAGACATTAAAAGGAAAGATAACAGATGAACACTATAGGCGTATTATGGTTAAGACAAATTAAAAGACATTATAGATCAAAAGCAAGATTGATTGGTTCATTTGCTATGCCTTTGTTATTTCTATTGGCATTTGGTTTTGGATTTGGTTCTATTTATGCTCAAGCAGGACAAGGAGATTATTTTCAATTTTTAGTTCCAGGGATTATATCTATGACCATTCTTTTTACTTCTGTAATGTCAGGAATAGAGATTATTTGGGATAGACAGTTTGGGTTTTTAAAAGAAACACTAGTTGCTCCTGTTTCTCGTTTAGAGATAATGATTGGAAGAACTCTTGGTGGGGCAAGTGTTGCTATTGCTCAAGGGATTTTATTCTTAGTTCTATCTTTGTTTTTTGGATTTCGCATTATTTCTTGGACGATGCTGCCAATCACTTTTCTCTTTATGATTTTAATAGCAACTTTTTTTGCAGCTTTAGGCACAGCTATTGCTTCTCTTTTAGATGACATGCAAGGTTTTCAATTGATTATGAATTTTTTAATTATGCCGATCTTTTTTCTTTCAGGGGCAATGTTTCCAATAGATACTGCTCCAAAAGCAATACAAGTGATTTCTAAATTTAATCCATTAAGTTATGGGGTAATTGGGATTAGAAATTCTTTGTTAGGTATTTCTCAAGGAAACATTTTATTTAATCTTATAATATTGTTTATTTTAGCAACAATAATGTTAGTTATTGGTTCTAAACTATTTTCAAAGATGCAGGTTTAAATATAACTAGAAGATATATAAATTCAGATTACTATATAGATATTTATAAATGATAGGGAGATAATTATGGATGAAAATAAAAATGAAAACCCAACTGTGGCTTTAGCAAGAACTATTTGTGCTTTTGCTGTTGGGTTTGCTGCATTGATTGTAATTTTTGCAAAAAATTATGCTTGGATTATAATATTTACGACCCTAACATTATGCTGCTTTGGAATTGCCCTTTCTAAAAATTATTCTGAATCAAATTGTGTTTTTCAAACAAAAACAAAAGATAAAAAGAAATGATGTTTAAACTATGCCAACATTAAGACCAGCAAAGAGATTGCCGCAGAAAGTCATTGACCAAATGAAGAAAATAAGATTAGAGAAACTAAAACCTAAACAACCCATTGATTATCAAATAATGGTCTTGAGGGTTGGTGCAGAGATTAAAGCACTTAAGATTATTTCAGAATATGATCCCGTAATGATGAAAGGATTAACTATTGAAACATTAAAGCAAGTGAAAACAAATATATTTGACTTAACAGAAAAGATTACTGGAGACATAGAGAAATTAAAAAAATCAAAATTAGAAAGAAGTAATCTTGCCGGTTTGAATGTAGAAATAACTAATTGTGAAAGATAAAAGAAAGATTCAGATAAAATTATCGCTATTTTAGAATCAAAAATTAAAGAAAAAATAAAATGATTTATTCTGATCTTAAAGCATCAACAGGTTTTAATTTTGATGCACGATAGGCTGGAAAAAATCCAGATATAACACTTATTCCTTTAGCGGCATTTATTGGTTTATTATTTGGAATGATTGTTTTTTGGGCAATGTCTGAAAAAGTAAGTAAAACAGAGAAGCATTTAGTGAATAATACAGAATTAGTATTAAAGATGTTACCATCAACACATAGAAAATTAATACAAACGCTTCTCGAGAATAAAGGATCTGTAAGACAGTATGAATTAATACAATTAACTAAATTAAATAAATTAAAAGTACATAGGATATTAAGAGACCTAGAAAATGATAATATTATTAAGAAAGAAAAGATTGGTAAAGTAAATAATGTTGTTCTTAATAAAGAAATATATGAAATACTAAAAGAAGAAAACAAATGAAATCAATAGTTATTGTAATATGTGGCAGAAGTTGTTGTGGAAAGTCTACAATTTTTAAAAAACTAATTTCTGATTTTTCAGATACCACTGAATTAATTTCTGCAGAGCATTTTATAAAATAAATAGCTTTTTAAACATTTTGATACTTGTATATATATACAAGTGTTAATTATGAATGAACACAAAATATTTCGGGCTCTAGGAGATAAAACCAGATTTGAAATTATCTCAAAATTGATTACTGATAAAAAGAATTGCTGTACTGATTTAGCAAATATTACAAATAGAGATCTATCTACAATAACAAGGCAATTAGATATCTTGAAGAAAGAAAATATTATTCAAGTTACAAAAATCGGAAAAAGTAAATGTATAAGCTTAAAAAACAAAAAACTTATTAAAATCATAATTAATAATTCTAAAAAAATAAAAGGTGATAAAATATGAATATACAAGTATATTCTACAAAAACTTGCCCTTATTGTGTATTGGTAAAACAATATCTTAAATCTAGAAATTTAGATTTTGAAGATGTTGATGTAAGTCAAGATCATGTAAGAGCATTAGAGATGATTAGAAAATCAGGACAACAAGGAGTTCCAGTTATTGATATAAATGGAAAGATAATTGTTGGATTTAATAGACCAGAAATAGATTCTGCATTACACTAAAAAGGAGGTAGAAAAATATGGATACAGAAAATAAATTTCCATTAATTGGAGACAAATTTCCAGAAATGGAAGTATTAACAACAAGAGGTATAAAGAATTTACCTGTTGATTACAAAGGAAAATGGGTTGTTTTATTTAGTCACCCCGGAGACTTTACACCCGTTTGTACAACAGAATTTGTAAGTTTTGCAAAAAAAAAGCCAGAATTTGATAAAATCAATACAGAATTGATTGGTTTATCTATGGATCAAATACAAGCACACATTGTTTGGGAAAATTGGATTAAAGAAAAATTAGATACAGAAATTACTTTTCCAATAATCGCAGATTCTGGAAGTGTAGCAACAAAACTAGGCATGGTGCATCCAAATAAAGGGACAAATACCGTTAGGGCAGTTTTTATTATTGATCCAAACGGAATAATCAGATTAATAATGTACTATCCTCAAGAGATTGGTAGAAGTGTTGATGAGATTATAAGAAGTTTAAAAGCATTACAAGTTACAGACAAGCATAAAGTAGCAACACCAGAAAATTGGCCAAACAATCCAATACTTCAAGACAAAGTAATTATTCCACCAGCAAAAGATGTAGATACTGCTAAAAAAAGACTAATTGAATACAAAGATTCATGCTATGATTGGTGGATGTGTTATAAAAAGTTAGAATAAATCTTTCTTTTTTTCTCTTTTTTTTAAAAACATATATAAATCTATTCTGTTTATATTTAATATATGAATAGAAGTTCAAAGATTTTAGGTATAATATTATTTGCAGTAATATTAATTTTTGTTATTTATGTTTTAAATAATAAAATAAATGATTTAGAAGAAAAATATAGTGTTCTTAACAATCAACATACAAAATTGATTAAAGAACATAATAAACTTATTCAAGATAAACAAGAATTAGAAAAACAATTTATTACTCTTTCAAATGATTTTAAAGATTTAACAGAAGATTACAATTCTAAGATTCTAGAAAATAAAGTAAAAGATCAAGAGATTAGTTCTTTAACAAATAATTATAATGGTGTTTTAGAAAACTACCAAATACTTAATGACGAAGTTGGGGTATTTAAAATAAGAATAGAAGAATCAATGAATTGGTTTAAAAATAATTCTACTATACAAAATCTTTCAAATGAAAGACGAATAAAAAATTCTTTAAGAAATTGTGTTAGTTGTGAAAGAGATATTTGTTATATAAAAACAGCATGTATCCAAGTTATTAATCAAGAAGAACTAAATTTAAAATATGCTTTTGACACTCAAACATCTGGTCAAGATGATAAATTACAAACTATAGAACAATTTCTTTTAAAGAAAAAAGGAGACTGTGAAGATTTTTCTTTGTTTTTTGTAGCAGAGTTAAGATATTTGATTGATTATGTTAATTCTTTAAAGAAAACACCTATTATAGAAGCAATTATAGAATCCGATACTACAAGAAGTTATGAAATAGTTGGTAGATGGTATTATCCAGAAGGCATAGAGAAAAAAATTATTTCAAAAGATTATATTTATCCATATGTTGCTTGTGGAAACATTTTAGATCCAAATACAAAAAATATTGGTGGTCATTGTTTAATAATGTTTTCAAAGGAAGAAATAAAAGAAAGTCAAAATATAGAAGACATGATGGATATGGAATTAATAGAACCACAAAC
>CAYWUF010000050.1:0-4468 GCA_964461425.1 uncultured archaeon
TTTAATTAAAATTGTAAGAAAGAAATAAATCTCTTTCTCTTTTTTAATGTGTTAGTATGGCTACTGCTTTAACTCATCTTGGTTTTGTTAAGGATTTAAAGAAACAAAACCCGAAATTTTTTAAAAATCTAGATTTAAATTATATTAATTCTGGCGCTCTTTTTCCAGATTATTACGGTTTTTATAAAATACAATTACAGAAAAAATATGAACTTATTCCAATTATTAAAAATAAAAATGGGGTTCTATTTGGAAAAAGAATGTTAAATCTTTCAAAAACAAAAGAAGAAAAATCGTTTGCAATTGGTTTTATAACTCACTCTATACTAGACGAATACTTTCACAATTATTTTAGAAAATTTAACGCATCAATTGAAGAACATTTAATTCTTGAATTTTTCTATGATTGTAAATTTAAAAACCTAAAAATACCTGCAGTTAAATATCCTTCTAAGATGATTGAAAAAACTCTATCAAAATACTATACAGAAATAAAATTCAAAAACACAGATATTTCAAAAATAAAATTGCTTGGATATTATTTATTCTTAAAAGAAATACAAACACAAATTATTTTAAAAAAATATGTTGCTAAAAAGAATTCTTATCTTGATATAATTTCTTTGTTTTTTTATAGAGGCTGTTTCGATTTAAAAAAAATGCTAAACCCAGATTTGCAATTAAAAGAGAAACATGTAAAGAAATTAGAAATAGAATATAACAAAGCATTAATTGAAAATCTTAAAATTTTTAACAAACTTAAAATTTAGTAGCATCTATCTCAAACGCTACAACAGGCATAGTATATTCGAAATTAACAAGAACACTCGGAGCAATCTCGCCGATATGTCCAACTATTTCGTTATTTAAAACTATTTCTGAACTACGCCCTTCTATATAAAATGGTTTTTTACAAGAGTGTAATTCTAAACTTAATCCTAAAACATTACACAACTTAAATAAAACAGCAACCAATTCAGAATAACTAACTTTTGAATTTGCAGTTAAAACGGCTAATTGTAATTTTTGAATAGTTCTAGTTTCTTCTTTTTCAGAAGGTAAAACTACTTGATCACAAACAAAGATGTTCTGTGGGAAAAATCTATGTTGATTATAAGTTAAAATTTTTAAAAGTTTAGGCAAATGACTAGGAGAAACAATATCTACTTGTTTGTCTTTTGAATAACCAAGTTCAATTGCTTCTTTCTCATTATATTCTAAATTAAAGTTAGTAAATGATTCTTTTTTACTTGAAAGAGATAGAGGACTAACTTCAATAAAGCCTAACTGAGTCATTAGATCAATTATAGTTTCTTGTTTTGTGGTTTCTTTTAAAACAGAACCGACGGTAAAAACTTTTGGCAGTTTAAATTTAATATGGTTAAAACCGTAAGCTCTAGCAATATCATCAATAATGTCCACTTCGTGTAAAACATCTGTACGATAGATTGGTATTGCTACTTCGATTTTTTCTTTGCCAAATTTCTTACATTTGTAACCCATTTTTTCTAAAAGAGTAGTAGCTAAATCAATATCGAAATTTGTTCCTATTAATGAATTAATGTGACTTAAAGTAACCAATCTTTTTTCTTCTTCAACACTTGGTGTGTTTATGGACTTAAGATTATAACTTTTACCGTAATTGATTTCAACTGTTTGAACTTCTCCACCAAAGTCTACAAAAACACAAACTAAAATATTTAGTATTTGGTTAAGTCTATTTTGATCAAAACCAGAACACTCTATAAAAACTTCTTTTGTTTGTTCTGTAATTCTTCCTGTTCTTTCTGAATTAATTATTGGAGGCATTGAAAGAAGTTCTCCTAAATTATCTACAAAGATAGGGAATTTATCTTTGTTTTCTAAAAGAACAGCATAGTCTTTTCCAGTTTCTGTCTGTGTCAATATCTCTTTGCCGTTAAGTGCTGTTGTTTGACCCAAAGGAACAAAGCTAATTTCGGTTGGATTTTTTGCTAAAAAAGTAATTGGAAAATTAATCTTTTCTAAAGGGTAAATACCAATTGCTGCAATTGTTCTTTTTCTTCCAAGTGTTAAATGTAATTTTTCTTGAATATTAATTATTTGTTTTAATTTATCTTCATCTAATTTTAAATTTCTAACAATAGCACACACACTAAACGGCCTGTAATCTTTTACAGAATCGTCAATGTTAAGTGAAAAACCAGATTTCTTAAAAGAGTAAGTAGGAGATTTAGACAATCCTAAATATATTTTTAAAACTCTTAACAAACCTTCTTTAGATAACAGATCTATTCTTTCAGCAGTTACTTCTATTTTTATTTCATCCGTATCTTTATTATAGCTGTCAATTTCAAGACCGTAATTAAATAATAATTCTTCAAATTCTTCTAAAGAATATTCTTTATTAAGTTCTTTTTTTAATTCTTTAAAATATAAATCAATAGTCGCCATAATTTCACTTAAATTTCTGTTTTTGGAACAACATAATTCCTTAACCAATCTAGGTTTGCTTCATCTCCATGAATATCTTTAATTGGTTTTTGATAAATAAACATCGCAAGTCTTTCTATACCAAATCCCCAAGCAATAACCGTTTTAGTTATCCCAAATGGAGCTAGAGACTCTGGTCTAAATATTCCTGCATTAATTAATTCAATCCAAGTTTTTGTTTTTTCATGATAACCACTAGCTTCAACACTTGGTTCTGTATAGGGGTTATAGGTCGGTTTAAATCTAACTTTTGTAATTCCAAATTTACTAAAAAACTCTTTGATAAACGCCATTAAATCAGCTAGAGATAAATCTTCTCCAATAATAAAACCTTCTGCTTGATGAAATTCTGGAAGGTGTGTATAGTCAATCGTTTCATTTCTAAAAACTTTGTCTAAGCAAAAATATTTCGAATTTTCTTTTTCTTCTTTTGAAAGATTGTATAAAGTTCTATAAGTGGTTGCTGTTGTGTGTGTTCTTAAAACTAATTTTTTAGCCATTTCTAAATTCCAAACATACTTGTAACCAGTTGATCCTGTGTTCCAACCGTTATTGTGTATTTCAGAAACATTAGATATCAGTTCTTGATTTTTAGGAAGGTCTCCTTTTTTTTCTAGATAGAATGTATCTTGAACATCTCTTGCAGGATGATTTTGAGAAATAAACATCGCATCCATGTTCCAAAAACAAGTTTCCACATAAGGTCCTTTCATCTCTTTAAATCCCATTTCAAGATATACATTTCTTATTTGTCTAAAAACTAATCTTAAAGGATGAATTCGGCCTATCTCTTTAGGGTCTGGTAATTTTGTAACTTCAAATTCTTTAAAATTTAAGTTTGATATTTCTTTTGATTTTAAAATTTCAGGAGTCAAATAAAGAAGTTGATCTTCTAAAATTTCATAGTTTGTTAAATTTAAAAATCTATATGACTTTTTTTGTTTTTCTTTTTTAATAATGAATTCTTTTCTTTTCTGTAATTCTTCTAGCGCATTTAACGAAATTATGTTTTCTTGATTTTGTATCTGTTGTAATGTCTTTTTTAAATCAACATATTTTTCTGAAGCGTCTTTTTTTAAAACAATTTTACCATCAATAATTTCTATCAATTGTTCTTTTTTCAAAATTCCAAATGCTAAAACTACGTCTTCTTTTTTTAAATTTGGAATCTCTAAAGAATTTAGTTGTGAAATTAAAGTTTCGTGTTCATTTAAATAATTACAAAGTCGTTCATCGATAAATCCATTTTCTAAAGCATCTATCCCGTTAATATCTAATTCATAAATCGATTCTTTTTCTATAATTTCTTCAATAACACCTTGAGATTTTAAAGTTTCAATTGCTCTTCTGATTTTATCTTTAAAATCATCTAAAACTAAAAGTGAATCTAAAGCAATTTCTTTTTCTTTTTTAATTTCTTCATAAACTTTTGCTTCAATTACAGTAAAATTTAAAACCATGTTATTCTCTTTAATTTATTTTTTATTAACAAAATCAAAATCAACAATCTCATTAATTTGTTTTCTGGGTTTTATAACAGAATGTTTAGTTATAAATTTTTTAACCCCGGAACTTACTTTGTTTCTAAAAATCAACAAGATTAAAACAATTACTAGAAAAACAGAAAGTATGTTAAAATAAGACTTGTTCAAAAAATCCTTAGAAAAAATGTTAGACACAACAAATGTGGGCTTTGGAGGTTTTTTTTCAATAGCAATTATTTTCAATTCGTTTGTAGAAACTCCACTCCAAGTTATAGTGTTAACTGTTTGCGTAGTTTTTGGAGAAACGTCTCCAATAATTAAAGGATTATAAAGTTCAATAATAATTTTTGAAGATTTTGGAATACTAAACAACCCGTTTATAACAAATTGATTAAATAAATTTTCATTAAATCTCCAAAATATCTGTTCTTGATAATCTAAATATTTAATTAAACTGTGATCTTCTAAATCATACTCTATTCTTAAAATTGCATTGACTTCATCAAACGATA
>CAYWUF010000051.1:0-4387 GCA_964461425.1 uncultured archaeon
GTTTTATCACTCATCGTTTAATCACTCATTTTTATTAATATTAGTCAATTATTTATGTGGCGACTGTAAATAATCACTAAAGAAGTTTATTATGCCTATAATAGGTCAATAATATATATTATCTGTGGCGATTTGTTTATATATATTATTATTTTGGTTTTTAAAGATATCTTGCTCTTTTCTCAATTATCTCTATCTGTTCTAGGATTTTAGGCTCTTTTGCTTCTTTTTTATACCCTTTTTCTATCTTTTCCCAAAATTTTTCTGTTTTTTTACTTGCCTTTAAAGTCTTTTTAAAAACTAAAAGATCAGTTGCCTTGTCTTCAATCTTGTTTGAAAGACACCCTAAGCCAAAGTCAATAAAGTAAATCTTCTTTTCTTTTGTGGTTAAGATATTAATAAGATTAAGGTCTCCATGTATTATTCCGTTATTATGAAGCTTAGCAATTTCTTTACCAATCTTTTCAAGAAATAAAGCGTGTTTATTTGTATTTTCAATCTTTTCCATAGATATGGAATTTTCTGTAACAGAGTAAACAACAGGTGTATTAATTCCAAATTCTTTTGCTTTTCTAAGAAGAGTAGCTTCTTGTTTATTTCTAGTCTTTATGATTTTTTTATCAAGAACAGGATCTCTATAGTCTTTAGATATTCTTTCTTTAATAACATTTGTTCCAAGAGAATAAATCTTAGCTTCAGCACCGCTGTTGATTTCTTTTTTCATTTCAACACAACTCAAGTTCTTGTGCTTTTATTTTTATTTCTTCAATAGGATAATTTTTTAAAGATTCAATATATCTATTCCAATAAATCTTTTCTAATTTCTTTGAATTACTATATTGTAATTTTTCTAAAAGTAGCATTTTATTTTGTATCTGCATATCAACTGCAGCTAGTGTTTTTCTAGTAACACAACGCGTTTCAAGATGAGAGTATTCTAAATATCTATCTATCTTTCGTGCTTCAATGATTATGTCAATATACTCAATCATTGATTCAGTATATTTCTCAATTTTAAGTTCCTCTAAAGTATATTTATATTCTTCGTAATTTTCAGGAACTAAATAATTTGAAGAAATAAGATAATTGTTATTAACTTTTTCAATTCTTCCAATCTGATAATTAGACACAAAACTAATAAACATAAAAATAATAACTCCAGTAATGATTAGAAAAATCACATTTCCTAAAATCGTTCCTGGTTTTCTAGTGTGTGCTAATGACATTTTATTTCATCATTTTCTGTATATTCTATACTATATATACTATGGGTCTTTTTTATATCTTTTTCTATTTCTTTAAATTTATTGTTTATACTAATCTTTTCTAGATTGTCTTTTAAAGATAAGTTATTTTCTTTCTTGTGTTTCCAAATACTGTTGTTTAAGTTTTCAATGTCTTCAATAGTTAAACTACTTTCATGGTTTTCAAGAGCAGGAAATTTTTCTAAATTTAAATCTTTACTAAATAATTCTTTATAGATTATTGTAGTTGTAAAAGGAATTAACGGATATAACAAAACCAACAGTTTTTCTAAACAATAATTAAGAGTATCAATTGCTCCGTTTTGTTCTTCTTTACTGTAGCTTTCATCTTGATTATAGGCTCTACTTTTAACCAGTTCTAGATAATTTGAAGAAAAGGTTGTCCATAAAAAATATTTAAGTTTAACAATAGGGTTATGAAAATCATAAGCCAGATATTGTTTATCACAATAATCTACAAGCTCATTAATTTCTTTTCTTAAAAGATTATCAAGCTCAGTGTATTCTGTTTTTACCTCTTCATTTCTTTTAAACTGAGAGATAAATTTAGCTGCATTCCAAAGTTTGTTTATTGTCTTTTGTTCTGAAGCAATTCTTTCTTTTGAACACTTTAAATCCTTCTCATTTAGATTTCCTTCATCAGCAACCCAAAGCCTTAAACTTTCGGCACCACACTCTCTAATAAGTTCTTGTGGGTCAACAACGTTACCGGCAGATTTTGCCATCTTACTTCCTTTTTCATCAAGTATGTGTTGGTGAATATAAACGTCATCAAAAACCACGTTGCCAGTAAACAAATAACATTTTAGAAGAGTATAATATAACCAGGTTCTAACAATTTCTTTACCTTGTGGTCTTAAAGTACATACCGGGTTTTTCTTATAGAATTCTGTTCCATAATTAAGTACAAATAAAGGTGAAATTGAAGAATCAAACCAAGTATCAAAAACTCTTTGTTCTCCTTCAAGTTCTGTGCTTCCACACTCAGGGCATCTTTCAACTGGTGCTTTTTCACACCAAGGCTTTTGATATTTTCCAGAAACTCCTAAGATTGTTTCTCCGCAATTTTTACAGTGCCATATAGGAATTTCTGTAGCATAAAACCTTCTTCTTGAGATTGGCCAATCAATTGAAACGACCTCTAACCAATCTAGAAGTATCTTTTTAGTTGCCGGATTTGTAAAGTTTACTTTGTCTGCTATTTTTTTCATTTCTTCTATATAGTCTAATTGTTTAAGATAATATTCTTTTAAAGACACAAACTCAATCTCATCTTTTGATCTCTCACAGATTGGAACCTTGTGCTGTATGTTTTTTTCTTCAGTTATAAGATTGTTTGCTTTTAGTTCTTCAACCATTTTTTGTCTAGCTTCTTTAACCTTTAGCCCTTCTAAAAACCCGGCGTTTGTGTTCATTTTCCCAGAAATATCAATTGACATTATTGGCTTAATATTTTGTTCCATAAAAAACCTAATATCAGAATAATCTCCAGCAGAACACATCATAACAAGCCCGGTTCCTTTATCAACTTTAGCTTGAGGGTGTGCTTTGATTAAAACTTCTCTATTGAAAAGTGGAGAAATAGCTGTCTTTCCATCAAGGCTCTTCCATCTTTCATCTTCAGGGTTAAAGATAACCATCCCAAGAGAGCAAACAAGTTCTGGTCTAGTTGTTGCTATCGGTATTTTTTCTCCTGTTTCTTTAACAGTAAATAATATAGTATAAAATTTAGAATCAACAACAGCATAATCAATTTCTGAATCTGCTAAAGTTGTTTTACATCCAGGACAATAGTTAGTTACTTTCTCATCAAGATAAATAAGTCCTTTGTTATAAAGTTCAATAAAAGTAGTTTGCGTTAGTGCTCTATACTTGTCTGAGTCTGTTTTATATAAAGAGCCCACTTTTCCATTTTCTTCATAACTATTAAACGAAATTCCAAGTTCTCTAAATGTTTTACTTGTTTGGTTTGTTGTTTCTTCTAGTAGTTTTTTACAATATCCGATATATTCGTCTCTAGGCGTATTAAGAATAGACATTTTAAATTTCTTTTCTGCAGCCATCTCTATTGGAAGTCCGTTTCTATCTAAGCCATAAGGAAACAAAACATTAAATCCTTTTTGTCGTTTATATCTAGATATAAAATCCATAATGGAATAAGTAGCGGCATGTCCCATATGAACTGGGCTGTTAATGTATGGCGGTGGCGTGTCTATACTATAGACAGGGAGGTTTTCTTTTTCTTTAAAGTCAAATATTTTAGATTCAATTTCTTTTTCAATAATTTCTTTTTCTAAGTCTTTGTTCCATTTTTCAAGTGCCATGTATAATTACCTTTGTTAATTCTAATATATATTTATGAAAATTAATAATTAAAAATAGATTTGTTTTAGGTTATTTGTTAATTTGTTTAATATATTTGATTACAATTTTGTTTGCGATAATTTCTGCATTATATTGATTTATTTGTTCTATAATTTTCTCAATTTTGTTTTGTGCATTTTCTGTTTTAAATATTTGTTTTTTCTTATTATGGTCTCCAATGTTATTGTCTCTGTAGATTATTGATTTGTTAACAGTGTCACTTAGTTTCTTTCTATAGTCATAATCAACAAGAAACGTTTCAAAAAGAGTTTTATATTCTGGATCCATTAATACTTCGTCTGTTAGTTTTGTACTAATCACATCGTCTTTATATTCTTGATTAATTGCTTGTTTTAGCTTGTGTTGCCAATATTTGGTTTTAAAGTATTTTGTAAGTTTAATTCTAGCATAATAATTTTTAGCATTATCTCTTTGGCTCTCCCAGAATTTCTTAAGTTTTTTAAGCTTTGTTATTTTGTCGCGCAATTCTTCAATTTTTGTGTTAAGGTCTCCGATTCTAGGGTGAATTATATGTTTGTTTTCTAGAATAATAAATTTTCGCTTAAAAAAAATATCCATATACGCCTTATCGTCTTTCTTTTCCAACTTTAATTCTTGCAAAAATGTTTCGTAGTTGTTTATCGTTTTGGATAAAGGCATATTTAAACACACTAACCTAAAGTATTTAGAAATATAAAATATATAAATACAATATAGACAAGTAAAGCTAAATGTTTTTAAAGCTTTATAGTTTTTCT
>CAYWUF010000052.1:0-4376 GCA_964461425.1 uncultured archaeon
TTGTATAATTAAAAAATCGATTGTCGTTTTGAATAACTCCAAAATAATTGTTACCGTCAATTGCAAATAAATTTTGACTAACACCGTCAAGGTTTTCTAAAGTAAAAGAGAAAGGAATGACTTCTGTTTCTGTGTTGTTTACATAAAAATTATACACTGGAACATTTTCAACAGTACTAACAAAAATACTTTTTGATAAAGAATTGTCGTTTGGATTAATTGGAATAATTGAAGAAATTGCAACAAGTATTAACGAAACTGTTATTAAAAAAATAAAACTAGAAATTAGCCAATCAATATAATCCATTTAATCAACTCACATTTAAGGTTAAGTTTAATATCTTATTTTCTTCTTCTCCAGTAAAGGGATTAGAATAGTTTATCTTTAGAGCACAAAGTTTAGTTCCAATAATCTCAGTAACTAAAGACAAATCTTTACTTTCAAGGATAATTGGAATTTTAGGTTTTTCTTTAGATTGTACTTCATAATTATTATAAAGCTCAGGAACAGTTATCCATTGTTCACAGTTGTTATTTAAAAGATTTTCAACAGTTATATAATTTAGTTTAACTTTTAGATTATTTAAGTTATCTACTTGTAAATCAATTGTTTTAAGATTTGTTTTTTGTAAATTAACATCATATAAAAGATTTTCAGAACGCTTACTTAAATTTAAATTAAATTTATTTTCTGGTTCTTCAACAACGATTGTAAAGTTTACTTTTTGTTCTTGAGGAAGAACTGCACCAGTTAATATCAGATTGCCTTCAATCTTTCCTGCTCTCGTGTCGTTTGGTAGCTTTATGGAAATGGTGCCAGGGTGTCTTTTCTTTGCATCCACACTAATGTTTGGTCCTGTAATTGTAATCGCTTCTGTAATATTAAGATTATAATCAAAATCACTAAGATAGTTTGCATCTAATTCTAGTTTTAAATCTGAAAGACCAGAATTGTTCTTAGAATTATCAACAACAAAACTTGTAATTTTTTCTTCACCACTAAGCATCTTGCTTATTTTTGTAATTTCGGAAGAAAAAGAAACTTCAGGAGAATCTGCAATTTCAAAAGTTGCTTCTTTTTTATTTTCTGTAAATTTAATCCTGCTAATTATCTTTTTATTATTTCCTATAATTTTTTTATCAGTAGGAACATTAAAGCTAATTAACAATATAGAATTTGTTTGTGGCTGTATAGTTTTTCTAATATCTGAAATTTCATTTCCGTGTTGATCAACAAACTTAAAAGTTTTATTCTTAAAATCATCCCAAGTTGTTACAGTTCCTTCAAAGACAAGATCATTAATCGTATATTCTTGAGTATTAGTTGTGTTTTCAAGACTTATTTGACAAGTTACTTTTTGACCTAAGAATATCTTTTGTGGACAACTAAAACTGTTAATCTTAAGATGTATTTTCTTGGTTAAGGTTATAGAAATTGTTTCTTCTTCAGTAGTAAATTCAGTTGGCGGTATTCCGTTATATTCTATGCTTGTAGGCAAGATTCTATAAGTGTATTTATTATTTTTATTTAATTTAATTACATCATCACTAGAATAAATATCTTCCTTTGAGTTATTTAATTTTTTAATTCTTATTGATGCATCAACACTTTGTCCTTCTGTGTTTTCAATCTCAAAATAAACTTCTGCGGTATTAAAAAAGAAATAATAAATTCCAAATCCAATAACTGCAAGAATTACAAATATAATTATTCCTTTTGTTATCTTTTTTGATAGATCGTTTGTTTTTTCTGGTTTAGATTCACTAGTAAATCCTCCACCGCCAGAAAAGGGGTCATATCCTGCCATGTTTTTCACTTTTTATTTAATATTAAATATTTACTAGAAAGAACTTCTTTTTTTAATTCTTTAATCAACTCTAAAGAATTTTGTTCTTTAAGTATTGTTTTTGCTTCTAAATGGTTAACATCTGAAATTAATTTTTTAGATTGTCTTGTTAAATCTTCAAGTGCTTTCTCAATTTGAAGTACGCGTAATTTAAAGATTGTTAAATCTTGTTCTGATGCTTTATAGCTCTTAATTAAATCTTCCTCTAAATTAATTATTCTTGTGTCTTTTGTTTTTTCTTTAGCATCGACATATTTAAGATCATCAATTCTATGATTTAATTCAGTAATTAATTTTTCTTTTTTATCTAAAAGTGCTAATAGCTCTTCTACTGATTTTTTCTTATTTGATAAATCTATATATTTATAGTCTATTTGTTTTTTTGCACTATCTAAAAATAATATTAGATTATTAATTTCATTTTTCGTAGTTTGTTCTATATTAAAATAAATTTCAGGTAAAGATATTTCTTTTTTAATATTAACTAAATCATTATCTACTTCTTTAAAGTGTTCTTCAAAAAAGATTTGTTGTTGTACTCTTCCACAGATTGTTGAAAAATTATTTTGAAATAATTTAATTTTTTCCGTTTCTATTTCTCTTGAAAACTGTATGGCAGAATAGCCAGTTAATGACCCTAGATGTCTAGATAGTTCTTCTAGGTCTGTTTTTAAAGTTTTTAAAAAATCAGTTCTTTGACTTTTACCAAGTTTATGAAGAGGATAGATAAAAGTATCATAAACCTTTTCAGCTCTTACTTTTACATCAATAATGTCAGTTATAATTTTATTAGTCATATTTTCCACTCATTATACAATAAAATAATATATAACAATATATTTAATGTTTATGGTTTTATATATATATAGTTATGTTATAAAGAAAGGAGGCAAATTTATGAAAACTATAGAAAATTTAGCAAAAGCTTATGTTGGTGAATGCCAAGCAAGAAACAGATATTCTTATTATGCTAAAGCTGCTTTAAAGGAGGGCTTTAATCAAATCTCACAAATATTTACAGAAACAGCAGAACAAGAAAAAGAACATGCAAAACAATTGTTAAAATTAATAAATTTACTTAAACAAAAAAACAATATCACTACAGAAATAATTGTTGAAGGAGAAGTTCCAACAGTTCTTGGCAATACTAGAGACAATCTTGAAGCAGCAATTGCAGGAGAAAATCACGAATATACAGAAATGTATCCTGAGTTTGCAAATATTGCTGAAGAAGAAGGATTTTTAGATATTGCAACAAGACTGAGAGCAATTGCGATTGCAGAAAAACATCATGAAGAGAGATATAAAAAATTATTAGATGGTTTAAAGAATCAAACTTTATTTAAGAAAGAAAAAGTAATTGTTTGGATATGTATGGAATGTGGTTATGAGCATACTGGAGAAGAACCACCAAAAGAGTGTCCATCTTGTAGTCATCCAACTAATTATTTTAAAGTTAAAGATGAGACTTATTAAAAGGGGGAAACAATATGACTAAAAAAGAAGAAATGTATAAGTGTTTAATCTGTGGAAACTTAGTTAAAGTTGTAGAATCAGGTGCTGGAACATTAGTTTGTTGTGGAGAGGATATGAAACTTCTAGAAGAACACACAGAAGAAGGCCTTTCTGAAAAACATATTCCTATAATTGAAAAAACAGACAATAGTGTTATTGTTAGAGTAGGAGAAGTTTCTCACCCTATGACAGAAGAACATTACATAAAATGGATAGAAGTTAATATTGACGGTTCTGTTTATGTTATGAAGTTAAAACCAGGCGACGAACCAGTTGCTGAATTTAAAGGACAAGGATATAAAGTAGGTGCTAGATGCTTATGTAATCTTCACGGGCTTTGGAAATCTAAATAGATTTCCTTTTTTCTCATTAAATCTTGGACAGATATGGTTGCTTTAATTTCTCAAATTAATAATCTAAAATCAACTTCTTTTAGTAAGACTATATTTGAAAAAAAGAAGCAATTTCTTTCTTTTCAAAAAAGACCAGATGCTGAGATTTTTAAAGAACTTTGTTTCTGCTTAATGACAGCTAACTTTAACGCTAAAAGAGCTCTTGAGATTCAAGAAAAGATTAACGATGGCTTTTTAACATTCTCAGAAGAAAAACTTTCTCTTCTTCTTAAACAATACGGTCACAGATTTCCAAATACTCGTGCTCATTTTATTTTTCTTGCTCAGAATCATAAAAACACAATCAAGAAAGAACTTTTTTCAATAGAGGACAGATTAGAAAAAAGAGAATGGTTAGTAAAAAACATAAAAGGCTTAGGCTTAAAAGAAGCTAGTCATTTCTTACGTAATATTGGTTTTTTAGATTATGCAGTTATTGATTTTCACATTGTTGACATCCTCGTGGATAATAAAATAATTACAAAGCCAAAAAACCTAAACAAAGAAAACTATTTAGAAATAGAAAAGAAATTAGAAAAGTTAGCAATTAAAACTCAGTTGTCTCTAGGAGAACTAGATCTCTATCTTTGGTATCTAGAAACAGGGACTGTTTATAAATAAT
>CAYWUF010000053.1:0-4301 GCA_964461425.1 uncultured archaeon
TTATTCCAACCTTTTTTAAATCAGATAATGCTGGGCCTGGTGGAAGTCCTGTGTCTCCCTCTGGAACAATAATGTCAATTGGAGAAATCATACCAACTTTTGCTTTTGAACGAGCTTTACTTTTCTTAATTGCGCCGTATAATTCAAAAGCATTTTTATTAGTTAATATCAATATTGGTTGAGCAGGTAATCTTTCAATAACGTCTTTATGATCTTTACTTTCTAAAACTCTTTTTAAAACACTTTTAGAAGTAACTTTAAATACCGCATCATCAATATTTTTCTTAACCTTCTGTAAAAGATTTGTTGGGAAATCTTTAAGATCACCAACACCTATTATCTTATAATCGCTTATTAATCTGCTAATTTCATCAAATTGGGCGTGTCTCCATGCTTTTATGTGTTTCATTTATCTTCACCCACTTTAACTGTTTTACTCATTGTTGTTTTTACATAGATTGTATGTAAATTTTGAAAGCCGTTTGGTAACTTATCAATTAATGATTTAATTACAACTAAACCATTATCTGCTAAATCAGAAACCCCTTGACTTTTCTTTCCAATCTTAATCTGTAAAGCAACTGAGTTTTTATTTTTCTTATTTGAAACTTTTTGTTGTGAGATTGCTGCAGTAATTAATGCTTTAATTGCATTAACATTTGGTGGAGCAACCATTGGCATTTTTCCTCTAGGACTAAGTGCCTGACCTAAGTGCTTACCAACAGTAAGCATAACAGGACCTTCAGCTAAAAATACCTTGTATTCCTCTGCCATTTTCTTCCCTTCTTTTTTAGTCATCTTAGGAATGTCTTCATCTAAAACAATTCTATCAACTACGCCTTTTAATTCTTGTGCTAGATTTTTATCTTTAACAAAAACTAAAGACCTTACTTGATCTAAATAAGGGTGTGGCAAGCTTATTGTGTACTCTATTCTTTGATCTTTATTTTTTACAGTAATGTTCTTTAGAGTAACAATCATCTCTATTGCTTCATCAAAATTTCTTTTCTTAGAATCAGCCAATAATTCATTAATTGACTTTTCAACCACTGATTTTTCAGTTATATTCTTATCCAAAATTTAAGCACCTCCTGCATGAAAGCAGTTTTAACGGGATAATTATTATATAATATATAAATAATTCAATTTATAAAGGTATAAGATTTAAAGTAAAAATATCTACTTTAAATACTTAATAGTGTTAATTACGATTGCTTTACTAATGCCTGGATTAAAATTAAAATGTATAACTTTACCCATAAGTAATGAAGATTCAGAAATAGCAACATAATTTCCTTTACCGCCTGTAATTCTAGGATCTTCTAAATAAGCAATCTCAGAACCCACGACTTGAAGATCAAAGGTTCTTGTTTTTATAGGACCGCTAGTCTCAACAGCAGGAATTCTCATGATTCCTTTCATGATCGGGTGTTCTTCTTTAACAGCATAAAGAGCACCTTGCATATCTATTGGCTGTAAACAAGAAGATCTAGAACCAGTATACCCACAACTTACAGGCACAATGTCTCCAAAGTTTGCTTGCCAACCTAGAACAGAAACGTCATCTGGTCTTTGTATTCCTGAGTTTAAAACAATTATTAATTTTCCGCCTTTTTTAACATAAGAAGTAATAGCATCAGCTGTTCTTCTTGATATTGATTTATCGCTCTGAGTTGATTGATCTAATATAACAATATTAAAACCTTTTAATCTCTCTACAGGATTATGATCAATTTGTTCTAAAGTTTGAAATCTTATATCTCTAATTAAATCTTTATTTTCTTGATCACTTAAAATACTTCTAAACTCTGGTGTTGGAGCACCTAACACTAAAATGTTAGTTCCTGATTTTCCGCCTAAGAAAGACATGCCATCAGACAACACATTTGTTTTAAAAAGAATTAAAACTAAAACTATAACTATTACCGCAATAGGCAATATATTTTCCCATTTCACAGAAACACCGCCAAATAATTTTTTACTAGAATCTGCACCCATACTGGTGTCAAAATCAGAACCGAAATCGTCTCCCATATTTTTAGACATAAAATATCACATTTTTAAATATATTATAAATATAATTTATGGCATATTTGTTTTTTAAATGTTTCGTAAATTCTTAACTTTAAAAAATTACAGTTTTTTAAAAAATGCCTTCTTCTATTTCTATTAATCTATTATATTTTGCTGTTCTTTCAGATCTACTTGGAGCTCCAAACTTCACATAGTCTGACCCTAAACCGTAAGCTAAATCCGAAATAAAAGCATCTTCTGTTTCTCCTGATCTGTGAGATACAACAACTTTCCAGTTTGCTTTTTTTGCAAGATTAAAGGCCTCTAGACTTTCAGTTAATGTGCCTATTTGATTTACTTTTAATAATAAACTATTACAATATTTTTTTTTTATTCCTTCTTTAATTATTTTAGGGTTTGTAACTAATAAATCATCGCCTATAACCATTATTTTTCTATTTAGTTTTTTAGTAAAATCAATCCAGGGTTTTTTATCGTCTTCTGAAAACGGATCTTCAATTGAAGTGATGTTATATTCTTTTAATAGTTCCAAATAATAATCAGATAACTCTAACGAAGAATATTTTTTATTATTAACTAAATATTTACCGTTTTCGTAAAATTCACTAGCAGCAGCATCTATTCCAATACTCACTTTATATCCCGACTTCTTAATTGCATTTTCTAAAAAATCAAAAGCACATCTAGGGTCAATAATGTTAGGAGCAAATCCCCCTTCAAAACCAACATTTGTAGCACTAGCACCGTATTTATTTTTTATAATTTCTTTTAAGATTTGATAAATCTCGCAAGAAACTCGCAGGTTTTTGGAAATTGTTTTCTCAGAAGGAATAATCTGAAACTCCTGAAATGCTAAATCAGTTCCTGCGTGTTTGCCTCCGTTGATTATATTTAATAAAGGGATTGGCATTTTTAAACTTGAATTATTATTTAATCTAGAAAGATAAGTATAAAGAGAAATACCAAGTTCTTGACTTGCAGCCCTAGCACAAGCAAGACTTACAGAAAGTATAGCATTAGCTCCAAGTTTAGATTTGTTTTCGGTTCCATCTAACTCAAGCATTAATTTGTCTATTCTATTCTGATCTAAAACAAATTCTCCAATTAATTCTTTAGATATTTTTGTGTTGACGTTATTTATTGCTTTTGTAACGTCTTTTCCACCAAAGGCTTTACCCCCATCTCTTAGTTCTAACGCTTCTCTTTTCCCACTACTTGTTCCTGACGGCACCATTGCACAAGCCACAAAATTATTTGTATAAACAAAGGTTTTAATTGTCGGTAACCCTCTTGAATCAATTGTTTTAATTGCTTTAATTTTTTTTATATTCATAAGTTTTCACTTTTCTTTATTTTTGCTTTTATCAAGTATTTTTCCAATACTTAATTTACTATTAAACAAACTACTTCCAAATATTTCTTTATATAATAATTTCTCTGCATAAGAATTAAGATAAGAGTATTTAAATTCTTTAGGATTTACGATATATTCTTTAATTTCTTCAAATGAAGAATCAACTATATTTAAATCTTTAATTTCTATAAGATTAGGTGCGTGATTGTTAGAAAAAGTGTCTTTTAAAATGACTGTGTTAATGCGTGAGTATTTGTGTAAATAATAAACATCAGTCCAAATATCGTGACCAATAAATAAAACTTCTTCTTTCTTTCCGTTAAAAATTTCATTAAAATAAAACACTTTATAATATTCGTCTGAGTAATTTGGATCTTGTTCTTTTGCTTTTAACTTTAGTTCTTTATCTATCTCGTTTAAAGAATCGTAATATTTCTCCTCAATATTAATTATGTTTTCTTTTTTAAAATATGCTTGCAATTGATTTGCTTCAATAATAGTTTCAGAAATTTTAGAATCAAGTCCAGTTATTAAATATAACTCTAGGTTATTATCTTTAGAAAACTCAACTAAATCAGAAAGATAAGAGGTGTTTGGTTTTCTATTTAATTTACCTTTAATTAAAACATCAAAAAGTCCAAAATAAATTTGTTTAATCATATTATTCTTATTTAAATTTTATTTGTAATACTATGTATTTATAAATTTATAAATATTATAATATAATATGTTTATAAAATAAAAGGTGAAATATAAAATGACGCAAAGTTTAGCAAGTGGAATTTTAATAGGAATTGGAATTGGAACATATCTTCCATCTTTACCTGCTCCGTTAAATATAATTAATACGTATCTTGGACTTATATTAATTATAATCGGATTAATACTATTAATTAGATCAAAAAACTAATTA
>CAYWUF010000054.1:0-4029 GCA_964461425.1 uncultured archaeon
TGATCTTCTAAATCATACTCTATTCTTAAAATTGCATTGACTTCATCAAACGATATCTTTCGGTTTTTTATTTTATCTTGATTAATATAGATGTGTGGTTTAATGTCTGGATTAATTTTTTGTAATTCAATTAAATCGGTACTTGATTTTAATATTCTTTCTTTAAATAAAGTTAGTTCTTCAGGGGTCTGATAATTTACAACCCAGTTCTCTGTAACTCTAGAAGAAGATGGCGAAAAAATATTAACAGTGATTTCAAAATCACTTAAAGGCAATGCAGAAATGTTTGCCAGTATTAAAAAAAAACTTAATATTATCAAATAATTTTTGGAATTCATATTTCTCGTTTTAATATTTAAATCTATTAATATAATATATTGTACAATAACGTTTATAAAAATGAAGCATTTAGGATAAATAGATGTATACTTTATATATGTTTCCAAACTTATAATCTATATGGGGATAAAAATTAAATACTTGGGACACTCTTCTTTTATAATTACGATTAACAAAACAAATATCCTGACTGACCCTTATTTTAATAACGACACAAGATGCAGTTACAAAAGACTTATTGATTGCGCTTTACCCTTAGAAAAATTACCTTCAATTGATACTGTACTTATTAGTCATGAACATTTTGATGCTTTTGATATTGACAACACAAATAAATTAATCCAAACACACAATCCTAAAATTATTGCACATCAAAGCGTTTTAAATAAAATTAACACAGATATAAATTCTAAAGTTGCAATTGATGAATATGAAAAAAAAACAATAAACGACATTTCTTATTTTGCACACCCTGCACACCACCCTACCGCCTTTTATCCGTTAAGTTATGTTATCTCAAATAAAAAAAACAGCATTTATTTTGCAGGAGACACTTTTATGACAAAAGAACACGACAACATAAAAGCAGATATTGCAATTTTACCAATTGGTGGGAAAACTACATTAGATTTAATAAGTGCTGTTAGTGTTGCAAAAAAGATAAAACCAAAATATCTAATTCCAATGCACTATAACACTTTTGATCACATTAAACAAAACCCTTTAAATCTAAAAGAAAAATTTGAAGGCACCAGGTACACAGTTAAACCTGTCGTTATTGCGCCAGGAAAAGAATGGACTTATAAGTAATCTTCTATTTCTAGTTCTTCTAGATTTTTTGCAATTTTGAGATTTTTAAATTGTTTTTGTAATTGTTTTTCTCTTTCTTCTAAATCTGTATATTTCCCTGAAATGTGTGTCAGGTATAGTTGTTTGATTTCTGCTTTCTTAGAAAAGACTAAAAGATCTTGAGCAACTGTGTGTTTGACAAGCTTTGCTTTCTCTGCATCTTCTTTAAAAAAAGTAGATTCGTGTATTAACAAATCAGTTCCTTCTAAAATTTTAGGGATTTTTTTAAGAACTGCTGTGTCTGTTAAATAAGCTATCTTTTTACCTAGTTTTTTAAATTTATAATCCATTACTTGTTCTGGCTTTATTGTTTTCCCATTAATTTTAATTGATTTGCCTTGTTGGAGTTTAGCAAATAAAGGCCCTTCTGGAATCTTAAGTTTTAATGCTTTTTCTTTATTGAATTTTCCAATCTTATCTTTAATCTTAAAAATATAACCGTTTGTTTTAATGATATGCTCTAAAGGCAAAGTTTCAATTACTATTTCGGAATTTTCAAAAATCTTGCCTTTTTCTACTTCTTTTATAGTTATTTTATATTCTGGTTTGTGTTTATCAAAGATTGTTAAATTAATTAAATGGTCTAAGTTTTTCTTTTCTCCTTTTGGAACATAAATATTAATCTCGTTTGTTCTGTTGTTTAATTTAAAACTAGAAAGCAAACCAAACAAACCAAAATAATGATCTCCGTGCATATGTGTTATAAAAATATCATTGATCTTCATAGCACTTAATTTTGATTTCATGATTTGTTGCTGAGTGTTTTCTGGACAATCAAAGAGATAACCTTGACCGTTATAATTAATTAAAACACTTGTTAAATTTCGTAAAGAGGTTGGTGCTGAAGCACAATTCCCCAAAAATACAATTTTTATTTTGTTTGACATAAATAAGATATATACAAATATGTTTTTAATAAAATTGGAACATATAATATATACTTATTTTTATTAAATTTAAAGGAAAATTAATTATGGTAAATAAAAAAGCAATTAAGAAAATTGAAATTAATCCTGAAGTTAAAGAACTGATTTATAACGACACAAGCGAAATCGAAATTCCTAAAAAAATTATTGATCAAGTTATAGGTCAAGATGCTTCAATTAACTTAATTAAAAAAGTTGCAGGACAAAGAAGACACATAATGCTTATTGGCGCTCCAGGTACTGGAAAATCAATGATTGCTTCTGCTCTTGCTGAAATGCTCCCTACAAATAAATTAACTGATATTTTAAGTTATCCTAATCCTGAAGACACGCACACACCAATAATTAAAGAAGTGCCTGCTGGCGATGGAAAAAAAATTAAAGATAATGCAAAACTAGAAGCAGCAAGACAAATGGGTGCTGGTAAAATTATTGGTTTTTTTCTACCAACATTGTGGTTAATAATTTCTATTGTTTTTTGGAGACTTGGGTGGGTTCCAGATGTTGTTTTTGCTGCAATGCTAATATTATCTGGATTCTTAATGGTCTCAACTGCTTTAAGTATGCAAATGATGAATAAAGAAAGAGCATTAATTCCAAAGATTGTAATTGATAATTCTAATAAAAAAGAAGTTCCTTTTGTTGATGCTACTGGCGCTAAAGCTGGTGCTCTTCTTGGAGATGTTTTACATGATCCTTTACAGTCTGGCGGTCTTGGAACACCTCCTCATTATAGAGTAGTTCCTGGAATGATACATAAAGCAAATGGCGGAATATTATTCATTGATGAGATTTCAGCACTATCTCCAAAATCACAACAAGATCTTTTAACAATACTTCAAGAAAAGAAGTTTAGTATTACTGGTCAATCAGAAATGTCAAGTGGAGCAATGGTTAGAACAACTCCTGCTCCTTGTGATTTTATTTTAATTGCTGCAGGAAATTATACTGATCTAGAGAAAGTTCATCCAGCAATAAGATCTAGAATAAGAGGATCTGGTTATGAGTGTCATATGAATATCGATATGCCTGACACTATAGATAATAGAAATAAGATTGTGCAGTTTGTTGCTCAAGAAGTTTCAAAAGATAAAAAAATACCACACTTTACAAAAGATGCAGTTGATGAAATGATTTTTGAAGCACGAAAGAAATCAACTAGAAAAAATAGTTTAACTCTTAAACTTAGAGAACTTGGCGGGCTTATAAGAGCTTCTGGAGACTTGGCTATTGAAGAAAATAAAAAATTAGTAACAAGAGATGTAGTTTTAAGAGCAAAAACAACAGCAAAGACTTTAGAAGAACAAATGGTTAACAAGATGATGATTGTTAAAAAAGACTACGATATCTTTAAAACAACAGGAAATGCCATTGGTAGAGTTAATGGTTTAGCGGTTATGAGCGACACTGATGCTGGATTGTTACTTCCAATCGAGTGTGAAATAACTCCGGCACAATCTAAAAATGAAGGCCGAATTATTGCTACAGGACAGTTAGGTAATATTGCTAAAGAATCAGTAGATAATGTTTCTGCAATTATAAAAAGATTAACTGGTAAAAACATAAGCGATTATGACATACACATACAGTTTCTTCAAACTTACAATGTTGAAGGAGACTCTGCTTCAATCTCTATAGCTACAGCAATCATTTCGGTTCTTGAAGGAATTCCAGTTAAGCAAGACGTTGCAATGACTGGGTCTCTTTCTATTAGAGGAGAAGTTTTACCAATAGGTGGAGTTACTGCTAAAGTTAATGCTGCAAAAAGAGCAAAGATAAAAACGGTTATTATACCTGAATCAAATAAAGAAGATTTAGTTTTATCTCCTGAAGTTTTAAAAAATTTAGAAATAATTCCTGTTAAAACGATTTGGGAAGTAATAACTAATGCTTTTAAAGATGGAACAAAAAAAGA
>CAYWUF010000055.1:0-1136 GCA_964461425.1 uncultured archaeon
ATAAAACAAAAAAAGAAAATCAACCTTTCGTTATAATGTTTATAGGTCCAAACGGTGCAGGAAAAACAACAACCATTTCTAAGTTTGCGCATTCCTATAAGCAAAAAGGTAAATCAATTGTTCTAGCATCAGGAGACACCTTTAGAGCAGGAAGCATTGATCAACTAGAGAAGCATGCTAACACCATTGGCGTAAAACTAGTTAAACAAGGCTATGGTTCAGATCCAGCAGCAGTTGCTTTTGATGCAGTTACGTCAGCTAAGTCTTCTAAAGCAGATTATGTTTTCATTGACACTGCAGGAAGACAAGAAAATAATATTAATCTAATGCAAGAGCTAAAGAAAATCAAAAGAGTAGTTAATCCAAATCTAACAATCTACATTGGAGAAGCCCAAGCAGGTCAAGCAATAGTTGACCAAGTAAATGGCTTTGAAAAAGAGATTGGAGTTGATGGAGTAATTCTAACAAAGCTTGACACTGATCCAAAAGGCGGAGTTGCAATTTCAATTCTAAATGAATTAAAAAAACCAATCTTTTATGTAGGCACTGGTCAAACTTACAATGACTTAGAAGAATTCTCTCCAGAATTCATAATCAAGAGAATCGTATAGTCGTTTGCTTTTCATTTTTCTAAATAATCCAGGCACAATAAACAACTATTTTTAACTTTAACACTTCTGGCGCAATTTGACACTTTTTTTAAGCGATAACCGCGCATTTTGCCATAATTTTCTAGGTGTAAAAAATAAAACTTTTTAGGCTCGCCTAAAAGTAAGACAAATACAGGTGATAAGAGGAAACTTGCTTTTTTTAAATCCCCGCGCATTTTGACACTTTTTTTAAGCGATAACCGCGCATTTTGATACATTTAAAAATATAGTGGTGCAATATATTATTATGGCTCAAGTAAATATTAAAGAAATTTCAAAATCTAAAATTGATAATGCTGCTTTAATTTTATTAGATGATAGAAAGCATTCTGTTTTAGAAATCGATGAATCTTTAGAAATTGTAAATAACTGGAAGGCAATGCACAATTATCCTTTGCATGTATTTAAAAATAGATTAAAGCGGGTTTCAGAAAAAATAGACAAAAATGCACTTTCTGTTCAAAGATTAAAAAGAATTTCTTCAAT
>CAYWUF010000055.1:1236-3938 GCA_964461425.1 uncultured archaeon
ACAATTTTATCTTTTAGAATTAGATACTGTTCTTGAAAGACTAAATATTTCTGCATTCACTAAAAAAGAAGAAAAAGTTGCACTTATTGCCTATTCTAGTGCAGAAAAGAAAATCTATAATAGAAACGAATACGATGTAGTTTTAGTTAGTGCAGATAATATTAAAGATCTTAAAAAAGCCTATCCAAATTATTTTTTAGACACTAAAGAATTTTTAAAATATTTAGAGGTTATTTTAAATAAATATTAATAAAAGAGATTTATAGTATAACACAACTAGAATAACAATTTAAATATATTTCTTATTCTAATAGTATTATACAAAGGTGAAAATTTATGCAAAAAATAATAATCATAGGACTTATTTTTTGTTTAATTACCTCTGGTTTCTTTATAACCGAGATTATAGAAGAAAAAGACACAAAAGAAACACAAGAACTAAAAATACTTTCAGTAAGATGTTGTAAAATTCCATTTACTACTTTTAAAACAAGTGGTGGAACAGCAAAAGCTATTGTTCTGAAATAACTTAAATATTTATATTCTTTTTCTTTAATCATTTCTATTAATGACTGAAAAATATACTGAAATCTTAGTCTTGGTTCATCCTGTGTGGGATTTACTTCAGAAATTACATGTAATTGATGAACATTATAAAAAACCAAGAACCGAGTTATCTCAAAAACAGTTAAAAGAAAGAGAAAGATTTGACTTTCAATTAAAACACACTCTTCAAGCATATGGTGAAGAAATTCTAAAGCATTCTAAAAACCCAAACACCTTTTTTATAATGTATCTTCCAAAGAGCAGAAATTTGTCAGAATCCGACACTTTAATTGCTCGTGATAAATTAATTAAAAGATTTGTATCTTTTTGCGAAGAGAAGTTTAAAGGAAGAAATATAGTTTCAAGTTCTTCAAATTTCGAAATTGATTTTCCTAGAAGTCTTAAAACAAAATTTAATAAAGAGCTAAAGTTAGTATTGTTTGGAGAATATGGTACAGCTTGTGTAAATGGAGCAAATGCTGTTTTAAAGAAATATTTAGAAAGAAACAATCACGAAGTAAATTCTAGAATAATTACAGAAAAAACTCTTTTCTGGGAGCATGATCCTTTATTAAAAAAAGGAAAACTAAATTTAAGAGTTGAGCCATTAAACACCTATAGAGAATTAAAGATATACAGACAAGAAAAAAGAGAAAAAGGCAAATTGCCTATTAAGCCAAAGATGCGAACATTTCGTCCTTAAATATATTTATAATCTATTTGTTCCTTAAATTATATACTAAAATATATATTTGATTAACTATGGGTTTTGGAGATAAATTAAGAGATGCACTTGATAAAGTCAAGCATTCAATGCATGTCGATAAGGACTTGATTAAGGAAGTTATAAAAGAGATTCAAAGAGCGTTAATTTCTTCTGATGTAAATATACAACTAGTTTTAAATATCTCAAAAGAAATAGAAGAAAAAGCTTTTGAGGAAATTCCAAGTGGGATAACAAGAAAAGAACATATTGTTAGATTATGTTATGAGACTCTTCTAAAGTATATGGGAGGAGAAATAAAAGTTCCACTTCCAGAAAATCCAGAAACAATTTTATTGTGTGGTTTGTTTGGTTCAGGTAAAACAACAACTGCAGCAAAACTTGCTAAGTTCTATAAGAAGAGAGGACTAAAGGTTGGTTTAATTTGTGCAGATACTTTTAGACCAGCAGCTTATGAACAACTGAAACAATTGTCAGAGATGGTAGGAGTTGCTTTCTATGGTAACCCTAAAGAAACTTCAGCTTTTAAAGTAACAAAAGAAGGACTTAATCTCCATAAGAAAAATGGATGTAATTTAATAATTGTGGATTCAGCAGGAAGAAGTGCTCTTGACGATGAGTTAGTTACAGAGATTAAAGAGATAGATAATGTCTTTAATCCTAAGTTTTCTTTCTTAGTAATTTCTGCAGACATTGGTCAAGCAGTTAAAGATCAAGCTACTGCTTTTAATAACGCCATAGGCGTTAACGGAGTAATAATAACAAAGCTTGACGGCTCAGCAAAAGGTGGAGGAGCATTAACTGCTTGTTACATAACAAAGTCTCCTATCTACTTCATAGGAACTGGAGAAAAAGCTGATGATTTTGAAATCTTTGACTCTAATAGATATCTTTCAAGAGTATTAGGCTTTGGAGATCTAGAAAGCCTAATGGAAAAGATAACTGAAGCAACAACAGAAGAAGAAATGGAAAAGATGAAGGATTTAAATCCTGAAGACATTTTAAAAGGAAATGTAACTTTTGGTTTGTTTAAGCAACAGTTGGAGTTTTCTAAGAAACTTGGACCATTAACAAAGGTTATGGGCTTTCTAGGTGTTGGAAACAAAATCTCTGCTGAACAGCAAAATCTAGGAGAAAAGAAGATGGCAAAGTACAGAGCAATTCTTTCTTCTATGACAAAACTAGAATTAAAAAATGGTCCAGATTTCTTGACAAGATCAAGAATGGATAGAATCTCAAAAGGCTCAGGAACAAAACTTGAAGACGTTAAAGAACTTTGTTCACATATGAAGAAAATGAAAAAAATGTTTAAAGGAATGGATGCAAAGAAGATGGAAGGAATGGCAAAGCAATTCCAAGGACAGAATCCAGAAGACATGGATTTATCAAAAGTAGACATGAATCAATTTGCAAACATGAAAGGAATGAAGAA
>CAYWUF010000056.1:0-3763 GCA_964461425.1 uncultured archaeon
TAGATTTTGTAAATGAAACAGAATTATCTAGAAACACTATAAATACATTTATTGAAGAACAAACAAACAACAGAATAAAAAAACTTCTTCCACAAGGTAGTTTAGGTGCTGACACAAGACTAGTTCTAACAAATGCCATTTATTTTAAAGGAAGTTGGAAAGATGAATTTGAAAAAAAGAATACAAAAGAAAGAGACTTTAAAACTCCAACAGGAACAATACAAGTTCCAATGATGTTTATGGCTCCAAAATCAGAATTGAAATTTAATTATTTTGAAAATGAAGAGCTTCAAGCAATAGAATTGCCTTACAAGGATAAAGAGCTTTCAATGATAATTTTCTTGCCAAAATCAGAAGATGGTTTAAGTAATTTAGAAAACGAAATGGATTTTGAAAAATTTAGCGAATGGATAAGCAATTTAAAACAAAAGAGGGTTGATGAAATATACTTGCCAAAATTTGAGTTTGACATATTTACTGGGGTTGTAGGGCCTTTAAAAGAATTAGGTCTGTCAAAGGCTTTTTCTCCAGGTAGTGCTGATTTCTCAAAAATTACAGGAAATGTAGATTTGTATATTTCAGACATATTACATAAAGCTTTTATAAAAGTAGATGAAGAAGGAACAGAAGCTGCAGCTGCAACTGCAGTAATTATGAGGGAGACGTCTGCAGGCCCAGAACTACAAAAAGTCATTTTTAAAGCAGATCATCCTTTCATGTTTCTAATTAAAGAAAATAGCACTGGAACAATATTATTTATGGGAAGGATAACTGATCCTTCTTCATAAAACAATATCTTTAAATACATTAACTAACTATAATTATATAATGAAAAGAATTGACTTTTTTATAGTATTTTTAATCTTAAGTATATTTATCTTTCCAATAATTTCTGCAGATAATTTATCAGTTTATACAACGTCTGTTTCTGATAAAGCTAACGATTCTTTTTATGTTTCAAATAATAGCATTAAAGAAATTTATTTTAATATTGATTATTTTTCAGAAAATCTAAAAGAAGGAAAAGTTGAACTTTCTTATGAAGTATTTCCAAATTCTTCAGGAGTAAATATAGATTTATCAAGCACAAGTTTTATTTTTTATAACCCTTTAGAAACAAAAGAAAATATTACAATTAAAACACAAAACTTAACTGAACAAAAAACAATTCAATTAAAAATAAAAATATTAGACAAATATCAAAATCCTTTAGAAACAAAAACAAAATATATTACAATAATTCCAAACAATTCAGAAACATATTATAATTATACTAAAGATCATAGAAAACCTAGACTGTTAGGCTATAATCTCTCTAGAGCAATTTTAATAATTAATGGAGAAACTGATTCTGATATTGTTTCTGTTTTTATTAAATCAGAATATAACTCTAGCTATTCTGTTAGTTGTGTTCCTTCAAGTTCTAAAATCTATGTTGATTATAAATATAAAGGGGCAGAACAAACAGATCTAAATATTACAGTAGATAAAGAACTAGAATCTGGAGATTATTTCTTAAATTGTAAGATTCACGATGACTTTGAATCAATGGACATAAGAGAAATAAAAATAAGATATAATAGACTTGAAGACAAAAATGTAGTTGAAGAAACAGTTCCAAAAAAAATAACTAGTTTTTTTAATTTACCAAAATTTGAATCATCTAAAACTTTTATTTTATTTGCAATATTTATAATTCTTGTAATTTTAATTATTTTTTCTAAAAGTAATTAACTGATTTTATCTAACAACCAATGAGATAATATTCCAATGCAACCAGCAATAAAATAAGTTACATTTGGATAATTAATAAAGAGCAAAGGCACAGCAAACAACACCCCAATAAGAGGTGAGTGCAATATGTCTCTGTGTTTTACAAGTAATAAGAATATTTCAATCAATATCAAAACACTAATGATTATAAGATAATTAATATTAGGAGATATAAACAAATAGATTATTCCTAAAATAACAATTGCATAAATCACAATTTGGTTGAATTGTCCTTTGATCCAAGAGCTTTTTAAATCTAAATCTGGAATTAAAGAATATAAGACACAAAAAATAAAAGCCAAAAACATGTTGGGTCCAGTTATAGATAATATTTCTCCAAAAAACAAATAGAATATTATAAACAATAAACTTGCAAATAATATGTGATTTATCTTATTCATGCTATCTTTTTTTAAATGTTTTATAAATATATATATGTTTAAGTATTTATAATTGTTTTGGCTTAACATTATTTAGGAATGTGATGATTTATGGAAATTGTTGAATTTATAATTATTGGAATTTTACAAGGGATCTTTGAATGGCTTCCAGTTAGCTCTCAAGGAATCTCAGTTGTTGTTTTAACTAATTTTTTTAAAGTGTCTGCACAAAACGCTTTAGACATGTCTGTGTTTTTACATTTCGGAACACTTTTGGCGGCTTTTGTTTATTTTTTTGAAGATATAAAAGAATTATTTTCTAAAACAAAATTAAAAAATTTATTTAATTTTAAAAAGAACATTAGATTTGATTATGCAACAAGTTCTTCAAGGTTTATTTTGTTTGCAGTTTTTTTTACCACTCTATTAGGCACTCCGATATATTTTTTATTAAGAAACAGTATCACTGTTGTTCAGATAACAACTTTAACTCTAGCTATTGGTGTTTTGTTAATTTTAACAGGAGTTATGCAAATTAAAATCAAACAAGCAGAAAGCTTAGTGCCTAACCTTAAAATTAGTAATGCGTTTTTTGTTGGACTTGCTCAAGGTTTTTCAGCAATTCCTGGAATTAGCAGATCAGGAATAACAACAAGCACAATGCTATTTCAGGGTTTTTCTCCGACAAATGCATTTAAATATAGTTTTTTAATTTCAATTCCAACAATATTAATTGCAGAACTTGGAATATTATTAATTACTGGATTTACTTTTAATCCTTTGATTTTAGTTTCTGTGTTATTTGCGTTTATTTTTGGTTACATTACAATTGGAATGTTAATGAAGATTGCACAAAAATTAGATTTTTCTTATTTTTGTTTTGTCTTAGGAATAGCTTACATTCTAATTGCTTTAATTTAAATAAGGGGGAAAAAATATGTTACAACTAACAGATAAAGACTTTGAAGAAACAATTCAAAAAAATAAAATTGTGGTAGTAGACTTTTGGGCAGAATGGTGTGGTCCTTGTAGAATGTTTGCAGGAACTTACGAAGAGTTTTCTAAAGATAATCCAGAAGTTTTATGTGTAAAAGTAAATGTTGATCAAGCACCAATCATTTCAGGAAAATATAGTGTTATGTCAATACCGACAATTATGATATTTAAAGACGGGAAACCAGCTGCACAAAAAACAGGAGCCCTACCAAAGCCGATGTTAAAAGCATTTGTTGATTCAGTAAAATAAGGAGAAAAAAATATGATCTATACAAAGAAACTAACAGTAAAAATAATTGACATTGATGCAGATAAGCAAGTTGCATTATTAAATAGTAAGACCGCAAAAGATTTATTGGTACATACACAAAACAGAGTTTCTGTAAAAATTAATGACATTGAAGAAAACTTTATTGTTGATATTACAGAAAATTATGTTGATGAGGACACTTTAGGATTGTACAAAGATAGAACGGGCGGAATGAAATTAAAGACAGGAGATGTTGTTGAAGTTACAATGCTTCCAAACCCTGAATCAATTCATTTTATTGTTGATAAAATTAGAAATAAACCACTTGATGAAAAACAATTAACTCAAATAATAAACGATATTG
>CAYWUF010000057.1:0-3720 GCA_964461425.1 uncultured archaeon
TTACTCTTGATGATGGAAAAACAAAATTAAAAAGAGAAATTGAATATATTAATTCTGTTGGATTACTACCCTATTACATAGAAGAAACAAGCTCTAAAAGATATGTTTGGACAAAATTAGATTTAGGAGCAAATGAAACTAAAATTCTAACTATTAAAAAAACAACAAATAATTCTCCAGATGGAGACGAGGTTTTTGAATTTTTTGATGATTTTGATGGAACAAGTTTAGATTCTCAAAAGTGGGGTTACTCTCAGGCCTTTACAACTACCGGATTAATTAACCTAACAGCTTATCCTGGAAATTTAGCACTTTATCGTTCATTTGTAGTTTCAAAAAACCCAATAGATGCACAAAATAGAATATATAAATTAAGATATAGATCAGAAAGAGTAGCTTCAGCTTATGATAATGGTTTTGTAGTAATGGGTAGAGACTATGATAAAAGTTGTGCTGATAATTCAGGAGTACAATTTGGAAATAATCTAATTTATGATTCTGAATTTGCAATAGTTGAAGCAATAACTTGTTCTTCATCAACATATTCTAAATATAGGTCCGGAACAGAAAATAAAGCTACTTTTGGAACATATCTCAATTATGAAGCAATAGTAAATAGTGATAACACACAAGTTAAACAAATTGTTTCAACAGATAGTGAAATAACAATAGATGATAGCGATTGGATAACGCCATCAGCAACATATACAAGAAGCCAAGGCTATCTTGCACTTAATACTTATAATTCTACAGAAAGTGGAGGAAGAGCAAGATATGATTATGTTTTTGTTAGAAAGTATATTGAAACTGAACCAACGATTGTTGTTAGTAAATCAGGAGATTCTTTTACAGTTACAATAACAAACAACACCTCTCAAACTCTAACAAATTATCAAGTTAAAATCCCTGCAGAAGATCTAGAAGTTTATTCTAAAACTAGAAGTTTAGAAATTATAGATACTTCTTTTCCACCAAACAACAACACTCTTATTGCTTGGGTAAAATTACCTAAATTAGACTCTACAAAAGACACAAGCATTTATATGTATTATGGAAATCCAAATGGAAATGAGATAAACGACAAAGACACTTGGGATAGCAATTATCTTATGATTCAACATTTTTCTGAAACTCCAAACAACACAACAAATGGATTTTTAGATTCCACTAGCTATCTTAATCATGGAACTCCAGAAGGTTTTAAAAATACCGCTGAATCAAACACAAGACTTGAAGGATTGATTGATGGAGCTATTGCTCTTGGAGATACAGAAAATGTTGTAGTTGTTCAAAATAATCAAGAACTAAATAATCTTAATAAATTCACATTCTCTGCTTGGATTAAACCAAAATATGATGTTTCAAGTGGAACTAGAACATTATTAGTTAAACCACTTGATGATTGGCAAGAGCCATTTTATCTATATTCTTTTGATATAAATCAAGGGATTTTAGGTCTTGGAATATCAGATGGAACAACTAGAGAATATCTAGCTGGTGGAACAATTGTTTCAGAAGTTTGGCAACACGTTACTGGAGTTTATGATGGAAATTCCTTAAAGTTATATATTAACGGGAACTTAGAAGGAAATGAAACTGTTTCAACACTTGTTGGAGAAAATGCAAATAACCTACTGCTTGGAAATGCTTTGCAAACAGACACAGACTATATAGGCTATCTTGACGAACTGAAAATTTCAAAAACAAATAAATCAGAAAATTGGATAAAAACAGAATTTTTAAATCAAAGTAATCCTTATGCATTTTATAGTTTTGAATTAAAAGAATATCAATAGTGATTAAATATGAATCAAAAAGGCGCTAACACAATATTTACTGGAATAATGGTACTAGTCTTGTCTGTATTTGTAATGATTATTGTCATTGGACTAGTTACTCCTTATTTTAATAATCTTAATGACGGAATAAAATTTAAAAATAATAAAGAAACGATTCTTTCTTTAAATGAACAATTGTTAAACCTAAAAGACAAAGGAGCTGGTTCAATTATTGAGATAAATATTAATCCCGTTAGTAATCTAGAAATTGATCATGTAAATAATAAAATAATCATAAGACAAGAAATAAGTAATACTCAAAATAACTTTAAAGAACAAATCTATAATAATCTAACAATAACTAAAGAAAATAATGCTTTTTTGTTTGTTTTAGATTTAAATGGAATAGTTACTTTAGATAAATCAATAATACTTAGTCAATCAAGACAAAAGTTGAAATTTGAAATTGATGAAATTACTTTTGGCGTGCCTTCTGTTATTTTAAACAAGACCTCAGGAACAATAAGTAGAGTAATACTTACTCCACAAAATTCTTATTTTTCTGCTCAACAAATAGTTACTGCTCTAGCCACTCCGTTTGATAGTAATATTTATTATACCATTGATGGAACAGAACCTGATCAAAACTCCACACTTTATACTGAACCAATAACAATAACAGACACTACTACTTTTAAATTTAAAGCCTATAAAGATAATTTTGATCCAAGCGTTACTATTACTGGAACGTACACAAAAATAAACGGACTATTGTTCTTTAACAAATATAATGAAGAAAATCCATTATTTGATCTTTCAGGAAACAACAATAGAGTGATTAATAATAATGTTTTGTTTGGAATAAATGGTGCAAGTTTTAATAATAATTTTAATAAATATTTATTTATTGAAAACGATTGGAACGATCTAAATCCGTCTTTAAATCTTGGAATTAATAACTTTACAATAGATACTTTTGTTTCCGGAAATTATAAAGGAAGAGTTTTTAGTAAACTTAGTTATCTTGGAGGAATGGATCTTTCAATAAATGATAACGGAATTGTAGATTTTACAATCTCTGGTTTTGATGATGTTAGAAATCCAATGATGATGGCGGTTGATGAAGAATTTGTTTATATTGCAGACTATTATTATCACAGAATACAAAAAAGAAGAAAAGACAATTGGGAACTTGTTTTAATGTCTGGAGGGCCAAGAACAACTTCAGCAATTGATGGCTACAACTACCCTTATGGAATAGCTGTAGATGAAACTTTTGTATATATTACAGACTCTTCAAACAACAGAATGGTGAAAAGATATAAAGATACTTTTGAATATCATTCTATGATATCTGGGGGTTCAGGAACTGGTGCACACCAAGTAAGAGGACCGACAGGAATTGCTGTTGATGAAAATTATTTATATATTTCAGATGCTTATTATCATAGAATAAAAAAATATGACAAAAATACCTACGATTTAATTGCAACGCTGGGTGGAACAACTTCAGGAACAGGCGATCTACAATTTAGTACGCCTAGAGGAATTGCTGTTGATGATAATTTTGTTTATGTTGCAGAATATTCTAATAATAGAATTAAAATGCACGATAAATCAAATCTAGCATGGGTTTATACATATACTCCAGGAACTAATATTTTATATAATCCTGTAGGAATTGCAGTTGATGGTAATTTCCTTTACGTTACAACCATATATACATATGTGCCTACTGTGGGCACACCCGTTTATAGAGATTGGCTAACAAAAATAGACATTTCATCTACTCCTTGGACAGTAATAACAAAAGTTGGTGATGTATTAGGAACTGGAGACAATCAGTTTAATGATCCAAGAGGAATTGCTATTGATGGAAATTACATATATATTGCAGACACTTCAAATCATAGAATTCATAAACGAAATAAAAATGATCTTT
>CAYWUF010000058.1:0-3648 GCA_964461425.1 uncultured archaeon
TTTTCTGTAATAATTGTATCAATATCATAATCTTGCATTGTTGCTACAAGTAAGCAATCAAAAAAATCTGTTGAATCTTTAAGATATTTTGAAATATTCTTTATGGTATTTATGTCGTAATTAATAATATTAAAATTAATTCTAAATTTTGATAATATTTCATCTAATCTTTCATCTGTTATAGGTTTACTGAATTTAACTTTTGTAGTTTTAGTAAACTCTACAATATTTTGTATACTTATATTTAGATTTTCATTATTTGTTATTAGATTTTTTAATAGTTCTTTTGCTATTGGTTGTTTATTTGGTTCAATATCTGTAAATGCATAAACTAAGATATTTGTGTCAATTAGATATTTATTTGTCATATAACTCACTTCTGTGTTTAGGCATAGTGCCTTTGACTTTTGCAGGATTATCCATTAAATAAAATAAATCTTTTTTATTATTTGTTTTTGTATCTATTTCTAATTGATTTATTGCCTGAGTAATAGTTTTACTAATTGCTCCTTTTTGAGCACCATACATAATTACTGCTGAGTCTCTTAGTTTGGTTTCTGTTTTTTTATCTAAAGAAATTGTTATTACACCCACAACACCACCATTTATTTAAATATATAAATATATATTTAAATCAAAATGTTTTTAAATACTTTCTATTCCTCAAACTCTATCTGTGGTCTTTCAAGATTGAAAAGATCTGTATAGTAGATGTATGCTCCTGCGTTAAGAAAGACTATTTGATCTCCTACTTTAGGGTTTTTAAGATATACTCTATATCTAAAAATATCCTCTGAAGCTGGAGTTAGTCCTTTTATGACATAAGCCTTAGCGCCTTTATCTGTTTCCTCTAGTTCTCCTTCCACAAGAAGTTTAACATTAGCAACTATTAAGTCCATTGCACAATTGAAAACTGAAGCATCAATAAAGATATTATCTCCAACAATGTTTTTTATAGTAGCAATAAGTTTACCGCTAGGTCCAGCAATTGCTCTTCCTGGTTCAATTATTAGTTTTATGTTTTTTCTATTGATATGGCTTTTTAGTTCTTTTATTTTCTTGTAGATGTCTTTAAGGGTTTCTGCTTTGACGTTTTTGTAGTCTATTGGTATTCCTCCGCCAATGTCTAGGTAGTTTAGGTTTTGCCAAGTTTCTTTAGACAAAGACTCCTCTAGTTCTTCAACTAGGTTCCATTCTGAGAGGTTTTGTGTTTTTCTATGCACATGTATTCCTAGTTCTTTTATGTTATTATTAGTTTTTAGTTCAGGTATTAGTTCATTTATGTCTTTTGAGAAGAAGCCATATACAAAGTATCTTCCTGTTTGTACTGTATATTCTTTTAATCTCATTCTTAGAAGTAAGGTTATTTGTTTATTTTGTGTTTTTATGTATTTTTCTAAGAAATTTAGGTCATTAATATTATCCACTATGTATTTGTCTATACCTTTTTTAAAAAGAATATCTAGTTCTTCTTTTTCTGGGGAGTGTAGCATAAATATTATTCTATTTATGTTTTTGATATAATTTAGTTCATTAATATGATGTATTAGAAATAAGGAGTTAGTCTTCTGTTCAAGTGTTTCTGTTAGGTAAGGATTTGATTTTACGCTATAGGCTACAATATCAGTAAGTTCTTGTAATTTAGAATAATTATCTGTGATTGCCTTTTTGGAAAACACAAACTTAGCCTTAGAAAACATAAATATATATTAGCTCAAAAAGGTTTTAAAGGAGTTGCTTGATAGCTGATTTAAGGATAAAACTTTATTCTTTTGTTTCTAAACTAAATTTCAATTCTTCTTTATAATGTTGAAATAATAAGTAGGGCAAATCTTTACAAGTTATACCTTTCTCTTTGCATAAAATTGGAATTTTTGGTAGTAGTTTATCTCCTTTTCTGCTTTCCTCTGTAATAAGTATAGAATCGATTTTTTCAGACTTTAATTTTGCACAATACTCAATCAGATATAAGTCTGCATTTTTGTTTTCATAATCATCTAATTTTTTTCCTAATATAGCCGGATTTATATCATCAAATTTTTTAGAGTCTTCAGTTATTTTTTCAGAAAAACGAGTGCAAATATTCTTTACATTATTTAAAAGAGAAGTTGTTGATTCTATCTTTTTTTCTACAAGTTTCTTAAATAAATCAATGTAAACTTGCCCGCCGTATAATTCATCATAAACTTTATCTATAATAATTATTTCTTTAGAGGCCACTTTAGAATTAAGAAATTCAATTAATTTATCATATAATTCACTATCGCCATGATCTCTATCAAATTGATAATACTTAAATAAATCTAATAGACTACAAGTATCTATAACTATTTTAGTAGATGTAGTCATTGAACTTCTCTCCTTTAATTTTTAAATATTTACAAATCTTACCTTGATCAATATTACCTTCAAAATAGTTAAATCTTAAGATATCTACGAATAAATTAGATTGTATTGGTTTTTGAACTCCAAAATGCTTAATCTTATCTTGCTTCGTTAATTCTGCAATTGCTTGTTCTTTTAGTTTTTTATCAGCCTCTTCTTTATTCATTGATTCTAGTATCTTGGAATAAATATTGTTATAATCAATATGAGATATCTTGTTTTCTTTTAGTAGTCTTGTATAAAATGCAATCTTACTTAAGTAGGTTTTAGCATATAATTCATTTATTTCTGCGTCATAATAGTTATTGTCTTTGTTTGCTAGTATTAAGTCATTAAATTCGTTATAGTAATCATTTACCAAGAAATCAAACGCAAAATCATTACACCAATTTTCAATATCAGATTTGCTGTGTTTATTTTCCTCTAATTCGTCTATTTCTTCGGTGGATATTAAATAATGAGCAAATTCATGCATTAGTGTAAATATTTCTCTTCTTAGATATTTTTGTTGTCTTTTTATTACAATTACATTTGGTTTCATAAAGAAACCAGAAAAATTTGATTTTTCTTTTGTTTTTTTATGTTCTATGAATTCAAAAACAAAGACATTAAAAGACTCTATTACTCTAATTAACCTTTCTAGATAATCTCTCTCTGTTATAATCTTTGGTTTTATTGCTTTTTTTAAAATTAATTCTTCTGTTTTATTATTAAACATTTCAATTATTTTATTTTTAACATCTTTTACATTATTAGAAGTAGAATAGTTATCAATTTGCCTATCTAAATTATAATTTATTAATTTACTAAGTAATTGAACATCTAATTTTTGCTCTTCAAATTTATTTATTATTCTTCTTGCACTAAAGTTTAAATCTGAATTAAACTTATCCTTTCTTAAGAAAATACTACTGCCTTTAGCATCTATATCTCTATCAGAGATATACCACACTAAACCTTTATCAAATAGTTTATCTAATTTTTTTAAAAAAGAGAGATTTACTTCTTTTTTATTAAATAATCTATCATTAAGTATATCTAAAGTTATTTTCTTCTTGCCAGAATTAAGTTTATCCAATAATTCATTATCTTTTAGATTATATAAATGTAAGAGATAATGCATACGATTTGAATTAAGGATATAATTCTCTTTTACCATAATTGCCTCGTTAATAATTATTAGAAGTAAATATTTATATATGTTCTAGTATATACTATTAGTCCTTAAAACAGGGGTCATTTTCGGGGAGGTAGGTGTCCAGT
>CAYWUF010000059.1:0-3647 GCA_964461425.1 uncultured archaeon
AAATCTTGTAAATAATCCACCAAATGCAGGAATCAATATCTTATTATATGCCCATTTAAATATCAATACAGCAATAGCAAGAACAATAATTCCAATAATGATTCCAACAATTGCATTAATTATATTTACAATTGTAGATTTTTGATTTGGATTATTTGTAATTTCTACAGTTATTCCTTTTTTAATCTCTTGTTCTTTAAGACTTGCATCTTTGTATTTTATAGTAAACTGAACAGGATAATCTCCTGGTTTTATATCTTTAGTTGTAAATTCTAAACTTACACTATCGTAATTGTCTTTTTCAATTGAACCTATGAAATATTTAGGAGAATTGTCAGTTATTGTGCTAGTCATTTCAATATAGACCCCTTCAGCATCAATATTACCTACATTATATATTTCAAATTCTATTTTTTCTGTATTATTGGAATATATTTTATTATTTTTATTTTGACCAACAGAAACAAGATTAAATATTATTTTAGGATCATCATTTATCTTTATTCCTAAGTTTCTTGTTAATGTATGTTCTCCTAGCGTGTCTGTATATTTTATAGTTATTGGCAAAGTATAACTATTTTGAACAACTGTTTTAGAAACATTTATTCTATAGCTTGCTTTTATTTTTTCTAAAGAACCAACGTTATCAAAATATTTAGTTTTAAGATCAAGTACTGTGATATAATCACCTAAAGTATTATCCACTGTTACAAAAACATCTTTTATATTTTGAGAACTTAAATTCTTTAAAGTTAATTCAACAGTTCCTTCTGAACCAATTGAAACATCTGAAATTTTTGCTTCAATTAAGTCAAGAACAGAAGTGTCTTTACTAACGTCTATTGTATATTTTTTTACATTATAGATTGTACTACTTCCATGTTTAAATTTAAACTCAAGTTCATAGCTTCCAGTTACTGTTCTAATGTCTGTTGTTAATTTGTATTTAATGATTGTTGTTTGATAAGGAGCTAGTTTTATTGTATATTCTTTATTATCAAATTCAGATATTTTAAAAGGATATTTATCTTCTAAAATATAAGTTACATTTTCAGCAGTTAAATTACTGTTGTTTGTCAATTGAATCCACAATTCAAATTCATCTCCTGGAGTTACAGGAACTGGACTGTAGTTGTATGTGTTTGCTGTTAGGTTAATTGTGTCAAAGTTTGTTGTTGCTGCATATATTCCATTTAACAATAGAATACTAAACAGCAGAACCATTATATTTTTCATATTCATTTTAATCTCACCATTTTGTTTTTTTATTTTTAATATTATTTTTTTACGAGTTTTTTTAAAGAAAAACTCTATTCTTCTCTTAAAGCATCAACAGGCTCTTGACTGGATGCAAGGTATGCAGGAATCATTCCAGAAATTATTCCAATTAAAAAAGAAAAGCCAAGCGCTAATATAACTATATTAAAACTAATTAATATGTTTATTGTTATTCCTGCTTGTGCTGCTCCTAACTTAACAAGAAAAGCTAAACCAAATCCTAGTATTACTCCTATTGTTCCTCCAATAAGACCAATTATTCCAGACTCTAATAAAAATATTAAAAGTATGTCTCTTCTTTTAGCACCAACTGCTTTTAATATTCCAATTTCTTTCTTTCTTTCAAATACAGAAGTATACATTGAATTAAGTATTCCTATCCCTCCAACTAAAAGAGAAATACAAGCTATTCCAATTATAACAATACTAACCATTCCAAGAGTTTCTTCTCTGTTTTTTGCTTCTTGAATAGGGCTTGTTACAAAAACATCTTGTGAACCTCTTTTTCGTTCAAGTCTATCTTTAATTCTTTCGGCAGTTTCTTCTATATCTTTTCCTTCTTTATTAATTGCATAAATTACATCAAAAGTATCATTCTTAGTTATTTCTTTAAGATTTTCATTAGACATATAGATTACTGTATCTTTTCTTCCATCTCCTGTTTTCTTTAAAATTCCAACAACTGTGTAATCTGTTCCTGCCACTTTTACTTTTTTTCCTAAATCTAAAGTTTTCCCAAAAATATCTTTTGATTTTTCTATATCATAGAAATTATAACCAACAATTATGTCTTTAGATTTATCGGAAGTAATAAAGTTTCCTTTAAATAATTCTAAATTTTCTTGTTTTAGCATATTTTCAAAATACTTAGGTTCATATGAAACAAAAGAAAGCATTTGTGTATTTTGATTATATTTAGTTTCAAGATATCCATTTAATGAACCTGTTGCATAATCAACATCTGTAATTTTTTCAATAGTTTTAATATCTTCCTCAACTAAACCTTGTGAACTTTTTCCTCCTCCAAAACTTTGATATTTTGAAGTGATTGTTATTTTTTGTGAACCAAGACTATTAAATTCATCAGTTATTGCAGATTTAAGACCTTCAGAAAGAGAAATTAATGAAACAATTGCAATGACTCCAACAACAATTCCAGCTATAGTTAACCAGTTTCTAAGTTTTCGTCTTCTTAGATTCCTAATTACAAAGCTGAGTATTCCAATCATTGTTCTTAACCATTTTAGTGATTTAACTTATCTTCTATTATTTTTCCATCTTTAAGAGTGATGTTTCTTTTTGCAGCTTTTGCAACTGTTTTATCATGTGTAATAATTATTACTGTTTTTCCTTTTTTGTTTAAGTCTTTTAAAAGATCCATTATCTCTTCACTTGACTTTGAATCAAGAGCACCAGTTGGTTCATCTGCTAAGATTATTTCAGGATCATTAACTAAAGAACGCGCAATAGCAACTCTTTGTTGTTGTCCACCTGAAAGTTCTGTGGGTTTGTGATGTACTCTATCTCCTAGCCCAACTAAAGTCAATAGTACTTTACAATGTTTTTCTTGAAGTTCTACAGATTTATCTGTATCTTGAAAGAGCATAGGAAGCATTACATTTTCTAAAGCAGTTAAAGTAGGAATAAGATTAAAATCTTGAAAAACAAACCCTATTTTTTGTCCTCTAATCTTTGCTAGATCATCTTCTGAAAGATTAGAAACGTCTGTTCCTCCTAGATATATCTTGCCTTTACTTGCAAGATCTAAAGCTCCAATAATATGCATCATTGTTGATTTACCAGAACCGCTTGGACCCATGATTGCTACAAACTCTCCAGAATGTATTTTAAGATTTACTCCATTTAGAGCATTAACGCATATTGCGGTGCTCATGCAATAGATTTTGTAAGCATCTTTTAATTCTACAACAATTTTTTCTTTAGTAACCATGGGAATCAACATATAAAATTAGTAATTTATTATATATATTATATACAGAAATATATTTAAATAGTAAAATTCAGAAAAAACACACTATTTCTTGGACGAACACGTCACTTTTCTCATTAAAATAGATTTATATACATTTTTAATCTTAATATATTATTAAGCTAAATGAAACTTGTTTGTTTTTTATGTAAATTAAACCTGTATTAATTTGGCGAGAAATTGTTCAGTACTATGCACAAATAGGTTGCGTGTGAACTCATGAAAACTGAAGTTTTCAGGATGCCAAGAAATGCGTAGCATTTGTTTAGCATGAGCGCAACCAGTTTAGTTAACTAGAGAAAAAACGCCTGTGAACCGGGCGAACAGTTCTGCAGAGATGGCGGAGTGGTCAAACGCACTAGCCTGCTAAGCTAGAGTC
>CAYWUF010000060.1:0-3647 GCA_964461425.1 uncultured archaeon
CATCAAATTCAATTTCATCATCAATTTCAAATGTTGTTGATTTTAATGTTGTTCCATTTTGTTTTAACATTAATTGAATTTTTTCTCCGTTATTAAATGCATTTCCTACTTCTAAAGTATATGCAGTTCCATCTGTACCTTTTACTTCGATTGTGTTTCCTGTAGTGTATGTATTTGTAGAACCTAATTCAACAAGAGTTATTTTATTTCCTGTACTTGAAATTGATTGTATGTTATATTTCTTACCCATGAAGTAAATAGATAATTTATCTCCTGTTTTGAAATAAGGTTGTACTGAATCACTATTTACATAGAATGGAATTCCGCTTCCTTCAAATGTAGCAGTATATTCAACATCTTCTTTATCAAGTAAGAACATTAAACTTTCTGCTTTTTTATCTATATTGTTACTTATAAATCCTGTGTCTCCGTTAACAGTCAATTCTTCTGTTTGTCTAATTTCAAAAGATTTATCTCCTGTGATTTTCCCTGTAACATCTTCATCGTGTAAAATAGAGTAATCATTCTTGCCTAAAGTGATTGCTGGATTAATTGCTGTTGCGGTTTGTGTAACTGCAATATTGTCAGTTAATTCACCATCGCCTGTGATTGTTGATGTGGATCCTGGTGTTCCTGGAACTTCGATTGGGTCTGTGGTTGTTGTTGTTGTAGTATATGCTTTAGCTCCGATTGCTGCAGCTATATTACCTGCCCACATAACGTCAATTGGTTGTGCTAAACTTCCAACTACGATTGTTCCGGTTGGCATTCCGTTTGCACCGATTATGTCGTTCTTTACTATTGGTTCTAAACCTTCAGCTTGAACTTGTGCTGCTACTGCTGCGCCTAAGAAACTTGCACCTACTGCAAGTGCTGCTGCACCAGCAACTACTTTTTTTATATTTATATTCTTCATTTTATTTCCTCCATTGTTAGTTTTCTTTTCTAGAAAGAAAACTATTTTTCTTTATGAAGATTGAATCTGTGTCTATTCTTACTTTGCCTTAAAATCAAAAACGGTATTAAACAGATTCACACTAATGTCGAAAGATCTTTTACCCTTCGATATAGACTTTATTGCGCAATAATGTTTATAAATAGTTGGTTTTTGGATTTTGAAGAGGGGTTGTTTATAAATAAAGATGGGGGGCTGGATGGGAGGAAAATTAGAGATTTGTGTTATGTATAACGAAATACTGAATTTTAAAAAAATTAAAAAAATTTAATTAGATAAAAGAGGCGTATAATACCGGGCATTAAAGAGAACAAAACACATCTAAAAAACAACTAATGAAAAAGAAGACTGTATATCTAAGATATACTCTACAAATTGATTAACAGTAGTACAAGGATTAGCATTTTTATCATAAATGTTCTTACCGTCTTTTCTCTGACTATCTTGTTGCCTTTTTGCATTCTTTATAGCAAACATTAGTTTGTTTTCAAGTTTCTTAAAATAACTCTTTCCTTTCTTATAATCTAATATATGACATTTTAACTTATCTATAACTTCTGAATTGTTTACACAACTTAGTAGTTGTGCATCAAAATGTAATAAAAACCACAACTCAAAACAAGGGTTTGATATTATTATATGAAGCTTATTTGGATAACTTTTATTTAGTTTATTATATTTATCTAATATTTGATTTAACTCTTTAGCATTAAATTTATTATCTTCATAATCAAAAATAACCCAGACAGAATCATCTTCATTTTTTACTAGTTCTGTTTTAATTAATTTTTCGGCTCTAGATATTAATTTAACAATATCTGTGCTAATCTCCTTAAAGTGAATCCTATAGTTAGTTTTATTTAAAAACACATTAAAATCATTCGCATACACTTTTTCAGTTTGCCCTTCAGTATAAATAAATATGTTGTTAATTGGAGATCTAAAATTTTTAGCTCTTTTTTTATAAAACAAATCATTACTCAAATATATCACCGTAAATGTTTGGAAGAGTACCATACTTGCCATTAAAATATCTTTTTTTAATATCTAAACCTTTTCTTTCTTTAAAATCATTTAAAGAATAAAGTTGTGTAGATTGAGAGATTAAATCTTTTTCAGTAAACCACACTTGATCTTTTCTAAATCCCGAATTATCAAGACTTAGTAAATCATAGTTGTGTGTTGTAAAAATCAATTGCGAATATAAATTTTTATCACAATTAAAAATTGCAGTAATGTAGTTTATAATTGAAGGATGAAGATTAATTTCTATTTCATCAATTAATAAAGTTTTCTTACTTTTTATTGCATCAATTATAAAACTCATTAAAAAAAATAACTTTATCGTACCATTAGACTCCTCTTTATTTAGATCAAACAACACTTCATTTATTCTTTTATCTTTATCTATAAAAATATGTTTAACTAACAAGGTAGGATTTTGAAAATTATCCAAATAGTTTGTCAATTCTTTTTGTTTTTCATTTTCAAGTATTTTACCACTAATTGTTTGAGTAATCTCTTTTACTAAAGAAGGCAGTTCTGAATATTTAATATCAATGCCTTTTACGCCTAAATCGGCATATACTAGAGACGCTTCTAATTGTTGTTTATAATTGTCATCACTTATATCTTTTATAAGTGATATTTTTTGAACTAATGACTGCATTTCATTTTCTACATTTTTAGAACCAATATACACTATCTTTTTACTAAAGTAATCATAAGCAACTTTAGTAACACCTATATTTAACCATGCAGCCACTGATAGATATAAATTATTTCTGGATAAGTTTTTTGCAACCTCTTGTTGTTGTTCCTTTTTATCATTAAATTTAAACACAGGCATATTTTCTGAATTTCTTTCAAATACACAAGTTATCTTTCCGTTAGGATAATAATACAGATACTCTTTAATTATTTTTTCAGAATTATAAGAAAAACCATAAACATATCTTATATTATCTACTAAAAATATTAATTCAAAATCAGTAGGCATTGTTTGAGTATCTATATCTAATCTAAAAGGATTATAATCTAACAGAGCATCTTGCGCCGGCTTTGATTGAATTATCTTACACATGGTCTTTAACGCCTCAAGCACATTAGACTTACCAGATGCATTTTGACCACAAATAAACGCACTTTTTAATAATCTCGGAATTTGCTTGTTATTTGTTAAAATAACATTCTCCAAATTGTGCTTAATTACTGTGGGCTGCATTTTCAAAGTAATTTCATCTTTAATAGATTTGTAGTTTTTAACTGTAAACGCAACAATCATTTTTTCACCAATTCTTTATTTTTTGCATAAAATTCAAATTAAACTGATTTAAATCAATTTAATTTGCATAAAACGCACTTTTTTTGCACAACATTTAAATTAAATCTCGTATAACTGATTTATGCAACAACCTATTTATAAATGTTTTTTTATGGTGGCTGATTGAGAGGGGCAATTTACCTTCATTTAGTTCTTTTAAAAAGATTGGACATATATGCGCAAGAAACTTTGTTTAAAAGGGAACTTTAGTGTTTCTAAAAGTATAAATCTTTTTAGTTATGTCTTCTTTAACAATCAAATTATTTACACTCATAAAATATATATTACTTTCAAAAGGCTGTTCTTTTCGGGAGAAAGGATTGATTGGATTATTCTAAAGACCCCTTCTAAATTTGCACAATCCGTTTC
>CAYWUF010000061.1:0-3643 GCA_964461425.1 uncultured archaeon
CAAAAGGGGCTCCACTGGACACCTACCCCCCCGAAAATGACCCCCTTTTCAAAAAACACCATATTAGTATCTGCCAAGATATTAAAGTTGTGGAAAATTATGGAAAATAGAATGTGTTTACTAAATAGCGTATATGAAAAAGACAAAGCAAGAGTTGTCCTTTACTTTGGTAAAGACCCCTTAGACAAAACCCCTAGCTTTATCTATAAAAACATATTCTATCCACACTTTATAATTGATATTAAAAGCGAATTAGTTTCTGAACTACTCTCTGATTTTAAAAGAGAAATCTCAATCAAGTCACTTGAAACTAAAACAAAGATTCTTGCAAGAGATTTTGAAACTTTACAAAAAACTGCAAAGATCCTACAACAAGCAACAGGAAAAAACGTTATCCTTATAGAGCCAGAAAGACAATTTTTGATTAAAAATAACTGGAGCTATTATGATTCTTTCTTTATTACTAGAAATAAAATAACTAAAGTCAATAATGAAGATTTTATACATTTTGCAATTGGAAAATTTACAAACCATTTAGAAGAAAATCAAAAAATAAAATTAATAGAACCAATTACTAAAAAATTAATACTTAGTAACATCTTAAAGATAAAACCCGAAAGCAATATCAAAAATGATCAAATCTTAAATGTTCTTTTTGAAAATGAATTTTTTGGAAAAGATTTAATTTTAAAAAACACTAACAATTTCTACTATCAAACAAAAGATAAATTTATTAAAGAGCATATCAATCTTGACTTCTCTAATGTCTTACCTTATCTTCTAACAAATAAGTTCAATAACGTGGGTTATGAAACAATCAACTGCCCTTGTTGTAAACCTAAAGAGATTTTTCAAGATAACGTCTTATCTTCTTCTCTAGTTGAAGTAGAGTTTAACAAGCACGGTTACTATTTTATTTCTTGTGATGATTCTTGGGCAAGAGAGTATCATAACACTAAAGAACAAAAAGAGAATAGAGAAAACTACAAAAAACAAAACGGGCTTTTAAAGATTCCAATAGGTCCATTTGCTAAAGGTCAAAAAGAGTTTATACTTTTAAGTGATGCTGTTAAGTTATTTAACAAAAAAGATCTAAAGATATTAGATAATACAGAAAAACTACTATGGAATTGTAAACAAAAAGAATCTTTTATTTCAAGAATAATTAATGACTTAATAAACAAACAACAAAGGATTGAAGAATCAATTAACATAAGCACAATTGCAAATTATTCTTTAGGAGATTTAAAAAATTCTAAAAGTTTGGAAGAAAATCCATTATACTTACAATATCTAACAGAATATTCTCTAATCAATTCATTGATTGAAGAAATTCCTAAATTTCTACAACATAAAAACACTAAATTTTATTCAACAGATATTGATAGCACAATTAGATCAATTAAATATAACACTCTAAATGAAATAAATAAAGAAGAAGAATTCTTAGTACTTAAAAACAAAAACATACAGATAAGGAACAAAAAACTTCTTCTAAAAATTAATCAAACATTTCCAAAAATGAACCTACCAATACCAAGATTAATTGTTGGATAAAATAAAAAAAAAGGTAAGTTAGATAACTTACTTATTTAATTTGATTTCAATTGCTGAAACCTTCATCGGGGTGTTGTTCTCTGTTGTTATTTCTTCAGTTGAAATTGTAATGTCTGCAATCTTAACTTCGTTTATAAATTTGTTTTTAACAATCTCTGCAACATCAACAGCCTTTGAGATGGTTTTACCTCTTGCTTTTATTAGTACAGTTTGTGTTCCTTGATTAAATTGTGTAATGACTGCTAAAACATAAGCCATTGTTCCTTTTTTTCCTATATAGATTATATTTCCTTCCATTTCGCTCATAGTAAATTCTCCCCCTTTGTATTTAATTAGGTTATATATATCTATAACAAAATGTTTAAAAATAAGATTTTAAATCATTTTTATAATATTTTTCAAAGTTTTAGCTAAAATGTCAATTTCTTCTTTAGTATTATAAAAATACATTGAAGCTCTAACAAGACCGTCTTTATTTAATCTAGACACTATTGGCTCAGCACAATGCATTCCAGCCCTTGTTGCAATATTACCAAACTCGTCTAAGAAGGAAGAAAGCTCTCTAGACTTTATTCCTTTCATATCAAAAAGAATTATTGGTCCTTGCTTTTTAGAGTCTTTAGGATTATATATTTTTAGGCCTTCAATATTTAGTTTATCTAGAGAATAATCTAGTAATTTCTTGTCTTGGTGTTGGATGTTTTCCACACCTACTTTATTTAGATAATCAATGGCTGCAAGAGTTCCAAAAGCACCAGAAATGTTAGGCGTTCCTGCCTCAAACTTATGTGGCAAACCATTCCAAGTTGATTTTTCTAAACTAACATGAGAAATCATGTCTCCTCCAAACTTTACTGGAGAAAAATTGTTTAAATGTTTTTCTTTTGCAATTAACACTCCAACTCCTGTCGGCCCAAGCATCTTATGCATAGTACAAACAAAGAAATCTACATTCATCTTCTTAAAATTAATAGGGATGTGAGGTGCAGATTGAGAACCATCTACACACACTAAAATATTTTTTGACTTAAGATAATCAACAATCTCCTTAACAGGAGCAATTGGCGCTATGGTGTTTGACACGTGTGCAAAAGTAACTAATTTTGTTCTTGGAGTTATTTTCTTTTTAAAATCTTCAAAATCAAAAGTATAGTCTTTATTAATCTCTACAAACTTTAGTTTCACACCTAATTTCAGAGAAAGAAACTGCCAAGGTACAAGGTTTGCATGATGTTCATAAACAGTGGTTAAAATTTCATCTCCTTTCTTAAAATAATTACTATTGTATAACATGTACATTATTGTGTTTAAAGAATCAGTACTATTACTTGTTAATATTACTTCTTTAGAAGAACAATTAAAAAATTTAGAAAGAGCAAGATGCGTATCTTCATAAACAACACTTGCTTCTTGAGACAGTTTATAAACTCCTCTATGAATGTTAACAGGACATTCTGTATAATAATAATTCATAGCTTCAATTACTGCTTTTGGTTTAAGACTTGTTGCTCCGTTATCTAAATAGATTGTTTTTTTTAAAACAGGAAAGTCTTTTCTATATTTTTCTATATTCATAATGTTTCACCTAAATAATTTTAAAAAATAAGATTGATAATAAACCCATATTCTCAAAAAAACAGCTGTGTTTTTCATAAATTTTATAGTTTTTGACTGTTCTTTTATAAATTAACATATCTATCTCCTACATTTATATATAAGCAATCTTTTTAAATAAATATGGGACAATATATATTATATAGAGTGACCTAAAAATTAGCTCTTTTTTTATATATTTTAAAAATACGATTAAATATGAAGATACCAAAAACAATTAAAACATACTGTAAAAAATGTAAAAAACACGAAGAACACAAGCTTTCGCCTTATAAAGCAAGAGCTGCAAGAAAGTTATCTATCGGAACTAGAAAAAATGTTAGAAAACATAAGACTGGTTACGGCGGAATGGCTAAACACATTGCAACTGTTAAAAAACAGAATAAAAAACCAGTATTTAATGCTGAATGTTTAGTATGTAAAGCAAAACACTATTTTGTAATACCAAAGAAAATGAAGAAAACTGAGTTTA
>CAYWUF010000062.1:0-3585 GCA_964461425.1 uncultured archaeon
TGTCCAGAGATAACTAGGATTTCTTGGTTCATTGTTAAGAAAGAAGAGAGAAAGAGTTTTTAATTAGATTTGGTTATAAGAAAAAGGCATTACAAATTCTTCCATGCTTTATCTTCTTCTGGTGTCAACCAAGACTTTGCAAGTTCTGTTTCTAAAATTGTTAATCTTGGCTTAGCTGTTTTTATTGAAAGATTTTCAAGAAACTATCGGCTATGCTATTTTCTAAATCTGTAAATAATTTCTCTTGTATGCTTTTACTTAATTTTTCTCTTGAAAAATAAGGCTTAAAATCTTTTAGTTTCTCTAGCAGTTCTGAACTTGGGTTATATTTCCTGCTTTTTTTATCTAATGTCCAGAATATTCCATTAGTTAAAATAATTGCATAATCAGAAATAGAATAGTCTTTTTGATTAGTTAATAATTTTAGATAGTTTTGTTGTGTGGTATTATATATTTCATTTAGTTTTTCGTTTGTATTGATTGGATTATCATCAATAAATAAATAGGCATTCTTTATACTATATTCTCCAAGAATGTGTCCAAAATAGTCAATAACAAGATCCCCCTCATATTCCTCTATTATTTTTAGATTTTTCCAAGGAAAAGACGGGATATCTTGATTATAATATCCTATCATATCATAATATTCCTTTACTATATATTTTCTATTATTGAAAACATAAGGACCATGAAATTCATATCCTAATCTCATAAGAGTAGGATAGATTTTTTCATAAAATGAAAATAATAATGAGGAAATTAGCTTTATTTTACTATTATCTATATTATTCTGTAATAAATACTTATAAATATCAAAATTAATCAATTGATTGTTATCTATACATAGATAGTCTTTTCTTTTCTGCTTTTGTAGTTCTATTATCTTATTTACAATAGCTTTTCTATCTTCTAAATTTAAATACTTGGCACTATGTATCAATAAGATATATTGTGAAAGAGCAGAGGGATATTGATCATAAAGTTTATTTGATAATGTGCTATCTTTTAAACAACATATAAATTCCTTATCAATAGATGGTTCTAATTCACTAATTATAAAAGGCCATTGGCTATCTATCCCACCAGATTTTTGAACAACTGCTAGGTCCTTTCCTATTTTATTACAAAGTTTTTCAATCTCTAACATCTATTTCTCCATTTTTTATTGTTATGTGTTTTCCAGATATTAGTTTATCCACAGCATTAGGATATTTAACCAAAGGAATATCATATTCTCTACAAATTATTGCAAAATGGGATAATTTGCCACCAACAGGTACAATAATTCCATTAATTTTACCAAAAAGAAGAACAATATCTGGAGTTGGATACTTAAGATAAATAACACAATTATTAGGTAATTGTTTTATCGAATCTAGAGTAATCTCTTCTAAAACAACTAATGTTCCTTCAAAGTCTTTTTTTACAATATATTCTATATTTTCGCTCATGTTTTCACAAATATTTATTTATTTTTAATTTTTCATTTTTATCTATAATTATATTTATTAGGGCTGTAGAGTTATTTTTTAAGTTTTTTTTATATCATTTATTGCAACCATCTCTACAATTTTGTGTTTTCCATCATTTGTTTTCTCTATTCCTTCTTTGTAATTTATAATTTTCCAATTTTTATATATTTGGAATAGTTCTTTTTCTTTAAAATAATGTCCTTCAGAAGTATTGTCTTGAGAAATATCTCCCTCTCTAAATGCAAAAATAATATTTATTCCATTTTTTGTGGTGTGAGATTTTACCTTTCTTAAAAATTCATTAATTTTAGATTTTGGTATAAAATGTAAAATCCCCATCATTATTATAATATCATATTTTTTAGTGAAATTGTATTTTTCTATATCTTTACAAATTAAATTAATTTTAATTTTCTTATTTCTTGCATAATTTTTAAGATTTTTTATAAGAGTCTTAGAAATATCTATGCCTGTAACATCATATCCTCTTTTAGCTAATTCAAATATACTACCATTATCTCCACAACCCATATCTAAAATACTTGCTGGGGGCTTAATTAGTTTTATATCATCTAATAAATCTTTATCTGTTTTAAATCTAAACTTATAATTATTAGAATATATTTCATTTTCAAAAAAATATTTTTCTTTAGTCATTTATAACCTTCGATCTTATTCTCTGCCTGGCTTTTCCCAATGACCCTTGTATTTTTCAACAGGATACTTGGCTTCTGTCTTCTTTAATTTATTTAAATAGGCTTTTTCAAGATCTATATCATTCTTTCCTGAAAATAATAAAATGTATGCAAATGTATCTGCTAATTCATCTTCTATCATTTCTCTTTTCTTTGGATTTTTTAACATTTCTGCAATTTCTTCATTTGTTTTAGATCTTAATAGTTCTAATAATTCGCAACCTTCAGTGACTATTCCTATTGCAAGGTCTTTAGTACTATGATATTTACTCCAATCTCTGTCTTTTTCAAATTGCAATACATACTTTTCTAGTTCTTTTATTGTTTTTGACATAATTTCACCTAATAAAATAATTTAATTAAAACTATTTAAATACTTGTCGATAAAACTTTGTATAAACAACACAATACTAATATTTAAAATTGTTATAATTTTGTGCCCACTAGTGTATACAATTAAAATAAATTTGTGCCCACTATAAAGAAAACAGATTTATAAGTGGGGTAAAGAAAAAGACGAATTTCTAAAAATACACACTATTATGCGACTTATTTAAATACTTTTCGCATCAGAGTGTATTTATGGTTAAAACTTTTACAAAATCAGAGTTGCTGGTTTTAAGGGATATTGGATCTGGAAATGGGGATATTACATCTATAAGTGAAAACCTAAAAAGAACTAAAAGTCAAATCTACAGAATATTAAAAGAACTTGCAGATAAAGAACTAATAACTAAAGACAAAAATAAATATATTTTAACAAAAGCTAAACCTGCTTTTATTCTTAATAATCTTTTAAAGAATCCAAAGATGCCTGAATTCTTAGCAGACTCTCAAATATTAATCCTAATTAATCTTTTAGAAAAATCAACAATAAAAGAAATATGTAATAAAACAAAACTAGGTAACACCTTTGTTACTAACTTTGTAAAAACTGCACGTGGTGCATCACTATTATTTAAAGATAAAAACAAATACCAAGTTAATGAAAAAATGTATCCTCAACTAATTGAATTTTTAAAAGAATATCAGATCTTTTATTACTCCTATGATAAAAGAATGCCTGTTGGGTCAACAATCTACTTTAAAAACGAAAAAGAAATTGTGTTTTCAACTAAAGAAGAGCTAGATAATGCAACACTCACTTCTTTTTCTGCGTTTAAAAATTATAATTTACTTATCTATACTCTTGAAAACTTCTACTATCTACCAAAGAAACAACTAACTAAACAAGATATACTTATACACACATTAGAGATAGTAGAAAAAACAAAAGAATTTAGAGATAGAATGTATCTTGCTTTATTCTATTACAAATACAAAGATGAATTTAAAGATATTAAACATCCAATACTAGACAACCTAAACAAAATATTTGCTGGAGAAAAAATAGAAAGATATCCACCATTAAAAGAAAT
>CAYWUF010000063.1:0-1958 GCA_964461425.1 uncultured archaeon
TCTTTTGTCTTCTATTCCAAATTCTTTTTCCTGCTTTTTGAATAATCCAAACAGGAGTATTTAAATAACCTGGACCAACTTTATCTCTTTGAGCAATTAAAAATTCTTTCTTATCTCTAGTTTTATTTCTTGCCATAATTATTCACTCTCACTTTCTGTTTTTTTCTTCTGTGGCTTTTTGCCTTTTGCCTTTTCAGAAGTGTTTTCAGTTTTTTCTTTTACTTCTTTATAAGCTGAATAATCTTTTTCTTTTTTAACAATTTTAAACTTATCTAAATCTTTAACAATCTCTGTAGCCATTTTATCTAAATATTTTTGACCAACAGGAGTAATTATTCTTCCTTTCTTTTCATCAGATTTTGAAACATAACCTAATTTTTCAAGATCTTGTAAGCAGACTCTAATTATCTTTCCACCAGCTTTTCTAAATTCTTCTGGTTTAACTCCTCTATTCTTTTTTCCACCATAATATGTTCTTAAAGAATTAACTGTAGTTTTATCATTAATAGCAACTTTTCTTAAAATAGAAGCCATTCTTACAAACCACCAATCTTTATCTTGTGGTGCTCTTTCTCTACTACAACCTGTCTTTACAAATTGTGCAAATTCTGGAACAACTATATTTTTATTTTCTTTTAAATTTTTTGAAATCTCTGCTATCATTATTTGTGCAGGAACATCTTTTACATTTGCCAAAATATTCACCTCTAAGTGTTTTAGTTTTTTTAATCTTTCTTAAATAACTTCTATTTAGTCATTTAAAAAACTTTTTCGCATTTCTGCTGAGTTTTAAGCAAAAGCTTTTTGCTAAAAACAAGTATTATAATATAATTATAGGATAGTTTTGTTTAAATAGCTATTGTTTTAATCATTAATCCTATAACCTGATCTTTTTTATTTTATCACAATTAAGACAATGAATCTTTTGAAATTTCTGCTTTTCTTTGTTTTTGGTCTCTGTTGTTGTTCTAATTTTTGTGTTATTTGAATCTCTAACAGAGTAACAATATTTACAGACTTTTAAATGAATTTCTTTAGGAATTCTATAATTTATTTTCTTAGAAATATCAAAAGCCAATTTAAGATATTCTTGAATATAAGGGTTTTTAGAATCAGAATAATATTCTTTAATTGCAAAATCAATTAGAAAGAAAAACCTTTTCTTTAAATTATCTTTATTAACCATAATAATCAGAAAAATACGCCTGCCGGGATTCGAACCCGAGCCGAAAGCTTGGCAAGCTCCCATACTAACCACTATACTACAGGCGTATGATATAATTTATATGAAAAATATTTATAAATGCTTGTTATTGCACCCCTTGCTTTTTCAAACTCTTTGAAATAAACAAAAACAAAATAAAAATAAAAAATAAAGCAATTAAAACAACTATAAAATAATTAAATTCTGATTTGTTATCAATTTTTTTATTTTCTAATTTATCAAATAGTTTATCATATTCATTAACATCTACGAAATTACTATCAATTTCTTGTTTTATTAAAAAATTTGGTGTAATTTCTTCTTCTTTATAAAAGAAGGTGTTTCCTGAAAAGCTATAATCTCCAGAAATTAAATAATTAAAATTTACATCTTCAACAACATCAAATTTTTTTGTGTATTTGCTTTCTGTTTGTGATGTTATTATCTTTTGATCATTTATTTCTTCTCCATCATAATTAAAATTAAAAGTAATATTCTTGTCTTTGTTTGTATAATTAAAAAAATCTTGTTCAAAATAGAAATAATTATCTCTAAAATATAAAACCGGTTCGCTGGTTAAAAACAATTCTTCATATATCCCTCGATCTTTATGAACATTAACACTATCTCCATATTCATTAAATTGAGAAATATAATCAAATGAAAAACTATAAGCCCTGTCTACTTTTGGTAATATGAAAAAATAATCAGCGGATTTATTTTCAAAAGGTTTAAGATAATATAATTTCTTTCT
>CAYWUF010000063.1:2058-3568 GCA_964461425.1 uncultured archaeon
CTAGAATCAACAAAGCCTACTTCGTTGTATGTGGGGTCAACTGGAATCCATCCTTGATTTGGAATATAAACTTCTAACCAGGCGTGTGGTCCCCACTCTTGACTAGTGTTTGCATAACCTACTATATATTTTACGGGATATCCTTGTGCTCTTAATATTGCACCAGCTAAGATTGAAATTTCATCACATACACCTTTACCATCAGCTAAAACTTTTTTTGAATCATTAACAACTGGTACATAATCAAAATCATACTCTACATAGTCGTGAACCCAGTTTGTCACATTAACTAAATTTTCTAAAGCATCATTACTTGTTTGTAAATGTTTAGCAATTGCTTTTATTTCTAAAGAATCAGATTGAATAAATTTACTTGGAGCTTTATATTCTGCTTCTTCAGAAATTTCATTAGTAAGATCATAAATAATATTATTTAGAACAATTTTATTTTCTGAAACAATTGCCCCAGAAACATAAAACTTATATGTATCTCTAGTAATTGGTTTAACTTTAAAAATCGCATATCGATTATCATTTTCAGTAACAATTTCTGCAAAAATTTTATTTTCACTATCATCTAGATAGTATGCTTCTATTTCTGCAGTTTGTGTTCTATTGCTTGAAAAAATAGACGTTTTAAATGTAAATTCATCATTAGTTCCATAATTACTAAAATAAATTGGCGATTCTATGGTTAGGTCTAAAGATATATATTTAGTTTGCATTGCAGAAAATGCTAAACTGTTGTCGTTTGCAAAAACTGGACTTAAAAATAATATTAAAAATATTACATAAACAATTGTTTTCATTATAAAAATTAAAGAAACATCATTTTATAATATTTATTATAATAGAATAAATTATGATTAAATTAAAAAAAACAGAAATATTAATACTTATATTAACTTTAATATATTTTATAACTGCAATTTTTATTTATCCGTATTTGTCAGAAACAATGGCAACCCATTGGAACGCGCAAGGTGTTGCTGATGGATTTTCGTCTAAATTTCTAGGAATTGTTATTATGCCTTTCTTTTTTGCATTTATCTTTGTTCTTTATAGTATCTTTTCAAGAACTGAATATTTCAAGAATAAAGAAATGGAAAAACAACTTAGTAATACTATTAATTTAACGGTGTTGTTTTTATTCTATATTTCAATTTTGTCTTTAATCTATAATACTGGGCTAATATTTAATATGAATTATTTTTTAATACCTGGACTTGGTTTACTTTTTATAGGCATCGGGCATATCTTGAAAAAGATAAAAACTAGAAATCCGTTTTTTGGAGTAAGAACCCCATGGACTTTACTAAATCAAAAGGTTTGGGAGAAAACACATACGCTAGGTGGACAATTGTTTATTATACTTGGATTTGTAGTTTTCTTTGGAATCTTTTTTATTAATTATTTTTTTGTGTTTTTCCTTGTGGCATTATTTGCAATATTAATTACTACTTTTGTATATTCTTATATACTTTATAAAAAAGAAAACAGAAATTAAAAG
>CAYWUF010000064.1:0-3560 GCA_964461425.1 uncultured archaeon
AAAATTACATCTCAAAATAGAATAGAAATTTTTCTATTCTTTTTTTCTTTTTCTAATTTAATTTTTAAATTTAAATCTTAACGTCTATAGTTCTAAACAACTGGATTTAAAAGCTCATTTCTATATTAAATACATATATTGTATAAAGGTGATAATATGCAAGCAGATGTAAAATTAGAATGTGAACAATGCAAACAAAAGATAGTAACTTCTGGATTATCTCATAAAGGTAAATGGTTTTGTTCAAAAAAATGTTTAGATGAATATAAGAAACAAAATAATTAATTATATAACTATAAATTCTTTTTTTTAATTATTTTTAATTAAGATTAAATTATATATATTTTGTTTTATAATTTTTATATTTAATTAAAATAAGGTACTTTAATGTTTATTAAAAAAGGACAAGTTTCTGTTGAGTTGCTTATAATTATTTCAGCTTTAATTATTGCAGCAATTATTTTTACTGTAATTTATTTATCTAGTTTAAGAGATAAATCCTTTAATCAGGAAGAAATGTCTGCAATTTCTGATGATTTTTTAACAGATCATAACCAATATATTATACCTATAATTTATTTTAACTTTTTTTTAAAGACAAACAATTATTTAGAAAATAATCTTTTTTAAATAATCTATTTATATTTATTTCTTTGCTTTAAATATATTATAGAAAAAGGAATAATTATGAAATATACTAAAGACTTATTATGGAATAAAGAAATGAAAGTCAGTGACTTAGTTGAACAATACGGAAGTATTGGATTTCAATCAGCTGAACTCTCAAGAGCTTCTGAACTTATTAAAAAGATGAAGAAAGAGGGGGCAAAAGTCTATCTTTCCTTTACTTCTAATATGGTTACTTCTGGCCTTAGAGGTTTTTTTGCTCAAGTAATAAAATTAAAAATGGCTAATGTTATCTGTACAACAGTTGGTGCTGTTGAAGAAGACATTATGAAAGCAACTGGAGATAAATTTATTCTTTCTTCTTTTGGAGCAAATGATCAAGCTCTTTATGAAAAAGGAGAGAACAGAGTTGGTAATATTTTAATAACAAACGAAAGCTATGCAAAGTTTGAAAGTAGCATGCAAGGATATCTTTTAGAACTTTACAAGAAGAAGAAAGTTTGGGCAACTTGTGAATTATTAAGAGAAATCGGATTAAAACTAAATGATGAAAACTCTTTCTTGTATCAAGCAGCAAAGAACGACGTTCCTGTTTTTTGCCCAGCAATAACTGATGGTTCTTTTGGCTTTCATCTTTATCTTTTCCAACAAGATCATAAAGACTTTATGATTGATATTATTTCTGACTTTAAACAGATTATCTTTTCAACAACACATGATGAAAAGAAAGGAATAATTGCTCTTGGTGGAGGGGTTTCTAAACACCACGTAATTTTAACAACATTAATTAATGGAGGAGCAGACTATGCTCTTTACATGTCAACTGCGTCCTCAAGATCAGGAAGTCTTTCAGGAGCAACAACAGACGAAGCAAAATCTTGGGGAAAGATTAAAGACGAAGCGGACGCGGTTACAGTTGTTGGAGATGTTACAATTACTTTCCCTTTAGCAATGATAAAAGCTTTAGAAGACCTAACTAAAGAAGGAATTATCTAATGGCATTAAAATTATTTAAGAAAAGATTAGAGAAAAAAGTAGAACCTTCTAAATTAAAGACTCAAAAGCCATTGCCTCCAAAAGGTAAAAACGAAAGTTTTCATAGAAGATACAAGGCATTCTGTAGAAGGCTATTAAAGGGCAAGATAGAAATAAGAGGCCGAAACTTAATAGAAGAAGAATCAAGTAAAGGTCCAATAGTTATAATGAGCACTCATAAAAAATTGATGGAAACTTTAGTTTATGAAGCACTTTCTCTTAAGTCATTAAATTACATCTCAGATTTTGGTTTGCCAATAAGTTCTAAAACTCATGTGAGATTTGGTAATCTTCCAATAATTGGTGGACTTGCAAAATCTTTTGGAATGATTAATGTTAATAGATCTCATCCTACAAAAGGATTAAAGAGTGCAGTTAATGAAGGCATAAATATTTAAAGCAAGGTGGCATTATTTGCACATTTCCAAGAGGACATTTCGGAGATCCCAATAAAGCAATAGATAGAGAGATGGGTGAAAGCACAAGCAGAAGTAGTGGAATATACATTGTCCAGAAAGCAGAACAAGAAATGAAAAGAAAAATTCCAATTATCTTTTCTAAAGTTGAATATGATAAGAAAACAAGAAAGTATATAGTAAAAATGGAAAAAGGATATCTTCCAGAAAACGCTGATAGAAAGAAATTAGCTTTGGAATATATTGATAGAATAGAAAGTTTGTGAAAGAATATGGCAGAAGAAATTACACAATACGATGAAAGAAGCTATAATAGAAAACTGTTCTTTGCAGTTTTATTTGCAATATTTATAATTATTGCAGGCATTTTCTTATTTAGAGAGATTGAAGGCTGGAATTATGTTGATTCTTTCTATTTTACAGTAGTTACTCTAACAACAATAGGTTATGGGGATATAGTTCCAATAACTAATGTTGGAAAAATTGCAACTTCAATTTATGCTTTTTTAGGTGTTGCTACATTCTTATTTTGTGTTAGTGTGATTGCGGAACATTATTTCTTTAAAAGAATGTCTAGTTTTGGAAAGATAATGACTAAATCATTTATGAAAAAAGAAAAGATAATACCTGTTGTTAAAAAAACAAAACTAGTTGAAAGTATTGAAAAGATTTATTCTAAAAGAAGAAAAGATAAGAAAGAAAATGATGATAAACAAAGAAAAGAAAAAGATGACAGAGTAAAGAAAGAAGTAGAAGATAAGCAAAAGAAAGAAACAGAAGATAAGATTAAGAAAGAAAAAGAGAAGACTAATGAAAAATAATATTGAAATCGAAGTAAAAGTCTTAGAAATAAACAAAAAAGAACTAGAGAAGAAACTAGTAGCTGTTGGTGCAAAAAGAATATTCTCTAACAACAAGATAGTTCAAGAGAACTATCACAATAAAGAACTACAGAAAAAAAGAGCAAGCATAAGAGTAAGACAGATAGGTAAAGAACTATATATTACATTTAAAGAATTTAAAGAAATAAAAAATAATGTAAAAAACTGTAAAGAAATAGAATTTCAAGTATCTTCTGATTTTAAAAATATTCAAGAAGTTTTCTTTGCTCTTGGATTAAAGAAACATCGAAGAATAGAAAAGACAAGAACTAGTTATAAATTAAAAGACATTACTTTTGATATAGACGAAGTAATTAAACCATTTAAAATCCCTTGTTACTTTGAGATAGAAGCTAAAAGTTACAAAGAGATAGAAAAAACTCTTCAATTGTTGGACATCCCTAAATCTAAAGTTAAACCTTGGGGGACAGGTAAGTTGCTTAAACATTATGAAAAGATGAAAAAATGATATTAAAAAAACCCAAATCTAAAATTTTAGTTTCAAAACCTAAAATGTCTGATTCTCAAATATTTAATTATAAGCATACGTTATATAAAACAGAAATATATGGCCCTAATTTTATTAAAAATTTAAAATTAA
>CAYWUF010000065.1:0-3453 GCA_964461425.1 uncultured archaeon
CGGAAAGGGTCCAGGTGTTTCTCTATCCCTATGGTCGCTAACAAATAATATATGAAGGTAAAGGTTTTTAAAGGGTTCGTTTTACTTTAAATTTCTTAAATAAAACAAGTTCATTTCTTAGAAACTTTCTTTCTTGGAACCTTTTCTTCTATACTAGTGTCTTTTTGACCTGCTAAAACTTTCTTTAATTTATTTAATCCCTTAACTATATCTTCTTCTGATTTAGCTCCTGCACATATTAATTTTCCATTCTTGAAAAGTAACATGGTTAACTTAGGATTAAATATTCTTACAATCGCACCAGGAAATTGTTCTGGTTCATATTCAATATTATCTAAAGTAACTGCCGCGTTAAACAAATCAATCTGTTTGTTAAGATTAGAAGTTGCTACAAGATTAACAATCTTATATGTTACTCTATCTTTTATTGGAACACTGCTTTGAACTTCATTAATAACTTTTGATGCCTTCTTTATTGCAGCTTTAATGTCTTTTTCACAAGAAGCTCCAGAAATTATTATGTTTCCGTTCTTAAAAAGAAGTAAAGAAACTTTTGGTTCATCTAACTTTAAAATAGCGCCAGGAAACTGTTCTGGCTCATATTCTACTTCAGGTATTGCTGTTGCAAGATTATAAAGATCTAGAGAAGCACCAAGAGAACTTGACGCAACTAAATTTACAATTTTATATTCCATTTTTTTCACCGTTTTTTTATAAAAAGCATATATTTATATATTATATTTATATATAAAAGCATTTATAAAGCAATTTTTTGCAATTTTTTCTTAACTATTTTTTTAAAAATATTCTGGTAATCAAACAATTGTTTAAAAAAGAGTTTGACTTTCTACACCCTAATCTGCACAATATAAAAACGTTATGCCTCATTAAATATATATAATATTTAAAAAACAAAAAGGATAAGTGAAATAAAAATGGCAAACAAAAAAGCAAAAGGAAAAAGATCAATTACAAGATCAAGATATAGAAGAGATGTTAGAGAAAAAACAACAGTTAATCAATTAATTAAACCAATTAAAGTTGATGATGTTGTTCAAGTTAACGCAAACAGTTCTGTTCATAGTGGATTACCACACAGAAGAATGGACGGAATCACAGGAAGAGTTATTGGCTTTCAAGGAGATTGTCCGGTGGTTCAGTTAAAGACAGGAAATAAAACTAAAAAAGTAATAACTCACAGAGTTCACTTAAAGTTATTAAAGCAAATAGCAAAAGGTGAAAAAAATGAATAATGCGACATATGTTGATGATTTAAGTCTTACTGAGATGAAAAAGATACTGTCTGAAAAAGGAAAAGACAAAGAACTTAATTATGAACAAAAAATGGCATTAGATCATGCAAAACTTTTTGCAAAATTAACTCCTGCAAAAGCAGAAAAATTAAAAAAAGAGTTAATGGGTTTAGAGTTAAGTAGTGAAATTGCTGTTAAACTTGTTGACATTTTACCAAATGCAGTTGAATTAGACTTAATTGCTGAAAAGAATAAAATGATAACAGAAGAAAATAAACCACAAATATTAGAACTTGTTTCTAAATATAAGAAAGATGAAGAATGATAGAAATAAAAAAAGAAGCAATAGTGCTTGATAAAGCCACAAGAGAAGTGCAGTTTAAACAAACGCCAGTTATTCAATGTATAGGCGTAACTAATTTCTCATTATTAGAAATATATAGTGATGAATCTCCAAAATTACAAGACGCAATAAGCACAGAAGACAAAATTGTTAAAAGAATCACTTTTGACAAACTTACAATCATTGCAAAAAAAGAACTTGAAAAGGCTGTTGAAACTATTGTTCTTAATAATCAAGAAAAATTCGTTAATTTCTTTAATAATGCAAGACCAATTAATGCTAGAAGACATCAACTTGATTTACTTCCAATGATTGGAAAGAAACATAGAATGGCATTAATGGAACATCTAGAAAAGAATGGAAAGATTAAAGATCTTAATGAACTTAAAAAGATTGAATTATTTCCTGATCCAGTTAAAATAATAGTAAATAGAATACTAACAGAGATAGAAAACCACGATGAAGAAAAATACTTCTTGTTTACTATTCCAATAATTAAAAAATACTAATTTTGAAAATGAATGATTAAAGACCTATATACCCAAATGCTTAAATATAATTTTAAACCAAGCCATAAGCTTGATCAAAACTTTATAATTGATGACAATATTATTCTAAAAGTAGTTACAGAACTTGAACTTAAAAAAACAGACATTGTTCTAGAAGTTGGTCCAGGAACTGGTTTTCTTACCAAAAAGATTTTAGAAAGCTGTAAGCAAGTTATTGCTATAGAAAAAGACAAAAAAATGGTTGACATTTTAGAACAAGAATTTGTTACTGAAATAAATAATAAAAAATTAATTCTTATCCATTCTGATTTCTTAGAAATAAATTTAGAAGATTATAATTTTACAAAAATGGCTACTTTTTTGCCTTATTCAATTTCTCAAGACTTTATTGAAAAGATACTTGGAGAAAAGAAATTGATTGTGGGTGTTGTTCAAAAAGAGTTTGCTGAAAAACTTGGTTCAATTCCTGGGTTTATTAACTACAATGCAGTCTCTGCTCTCTCTCAAAGTTATTTTGAAGTTACAATTGTTAAAACTATTAGTAAGAAATGTTTCTTTCCAGTGCCTTCTTGTGAGTCTTCAATCATTAAACTGACACAAAACAAGAAAGAAATGGATCTAAAATATAATGCTTTTGTAAAAAATCTATTTAGATATCCTAATAAAGATGTAAGTAATGCACTTAATCTTGTTTCAAGAGATTTAAAAAATAGAGAAATTGCAGACAAAGCAAAAGAAATCAAAGTAGAAATAACAAAAAAGAAAATAAGGCAATTAGAGATAAAAGAACTAGAAAAGATATATTCTGTTTGTTATTAATTCATCTCTTCTAATATTATCTTCTCTACTTTTACTGTTTCGCCTAGAATTTCTCTTGAAAGATCGCTTGCAATTTTTAACTTTTCTTTACTGTTAGCGTAAATTGTAAAGATTACTTCGCCTTCTTTTAATTTTTCTCCAGCTTCTTTTGCTAAGACTAAGCCAGCGTATTGATCGCTTGGAGCTCCTGAAGTTCTTGCAATCTTTGTGAGATTAGAAACATTTAAACTAACAATCTTTCCTGATTCAATAGCTTTAATATCTTCTTTAAATTCTGCAAAAGAAATACTTTCAGATTCAAAAATTCTGCCATTCTGTGCTTTTAATATTTCTTTAAATTTCAAAAGAGCTTTTCCAGAGTTTAAAGTTTCTTTTGCTAGATCATAACCTTTACCCTCTTCAGTCCTTCCAACAAGCTCTAGAAGACTTCCTGAAATTTCACAGACTTTTTCTGCTAGACTATCAAAGTATTTGCCCTCTAAAACTTCTAAAGCACCTTTTGCTTCAAGAGCAGCACCAAAGTATTTTC
>CAYWUF010000066.1:0-3434 GCA_964461425.1 uncultured archaeon
TTTTTAAAAATAATAACAAGAACAATTAGAACAATTAAACCTAAAACAACTAAACCCATATTTCCAAGAGTTAAAAACCCAGTCATAAGAGAAGTGTTTCTTTTAAAAGTAATTTCTTCTCTTGCTAAGATTTCTCCACTAGCCTTATCTTTTATCTTTATGTCAAAAGAATGGTCTTCTCTTAATAGCTTTGAAGAAATAATTCTAAATTCTTTATTAATAGTTTCATTTGGTAAAAGCTTAATATCTTTATCGCCTTCAATAACATAACTTGAATCTAGATCAAAATCAACAACTGCTTCTTGAACTAGAGAAGTATTGTTCTTTAGATTTAGTTTAAGAGTATATATTTTGTCTGTGTTTTCTATAGTTGAAGAAAGGGTCACAGAATCAACTACTGGAGATAAATCAATTGTTATTGGAGATTTAGATAGTAGTTTATTTTCAGAATATAATTCTAAATAACCGTTGTGTCTTTCTTTAGAAACATTTTCTAAAATATTTAATTCTAAAACTATTTCTTTCTTAGAATGTGCTTGAATGTCTGTGCTTTTTTCATAAGATATAAAACCAGCAGGTAAACCGGTTAGTCTTAAAGTAACTGGCTTAGACACAGAAAAACTGTTATCAACAACTGCTGAAATTGCAACATTTTGTGTTTTTGGAGAAAGCATTGTTGGATAGGTTGTTAAAGTAATTCTATCTTTATCAAAGACTGTATTAATAACATGAGTAAAAGTTCTTTGTGAAGAACAATCGTTTACTAAAACATCAAAATAAACACTTGTTGGATTATTAAAATTAGATAAGGTTATCTCTTTTGTAAAATTATCAAAACCATTTAAGAAAATTACTCCTGGTTCAACAGATAATCCGTTACCAGTTATTATTATTTTTCCTGCTTTTGAGGAACTGTTCTTAAAACTTATAGTCATTTTTTCTGTAAAATTGTGTGCAGCTATTGTTGTTGGAACAATCAATTCTGTTTGACAAGTGTCTCCTGAAAGATAAATGTCTTGACTGCCGGTTACTAAAAAACCAGATTTTGTTTGAGTAAAACTACAAGTTTTTCCATCCTCAAATCTTCCAGACACTAACATTTCTAAACTCCCAGAACCTGTAAAACCAACATTCATGGTGTTTTGAGAATTTGGATTTAAAGTTACTTGTTTGTTTGTTATGTTTGCCGTTACTCCTCTTCTGTTTTGAAATAAAACATCATTAACATAGAACTTTTTGTTTGTGTTATTAAAAAGCATAATGTCGTTATTTGTTCCTGACGCTATATTCTTGTTATAAACTCCAATGTTATTACATAAGGAATCAGAAGAATCTAAAACACTTATATCAAATTGCTTAATACCAATCTCGCTTGCTGAACAACTCTTACCGTCTGCAAAAGTGCCTGTTAGAGAAATTGCACCTTTTGAAGTTTCTGTAGTGTTAACTGTATTAGTTACAAAATCAAAACTATAATTGGAATTGCTTTTTGCATAGATTCTTGAATCATAACTGATGTTTCTGACATCTCCTTTGTTTGTGTTATCGTTAATTGTTAAACCACTAACATTAAATTGTTGATTTGAATTATTAACTATAAAAAAACCATTTTCTCTAGAATAACTATTAGTTGTGTTTTCTGCTTGTAAAATGTTTGTTGTGTAGATTACTATGTCTCTACAACTTTGTGTATTTTGAGTAGAGCCTGAAGAGCCTGTGTCTTTTATGGTTATAGCTAGATTTTGTTTTTTAACACACTTTTTATCATCTCTTCCTGGTCTAACAAGATAGCCTTCAATCTCTAAGTCTAAATATCTTGTTGTTGTATAATTTAAATTATCTGTCTCAAACTCAATTTCTAGATTACCTGTTGATTCTTCTCTAATAATTGTTGGTTGATTTATTATTCTTGAAGAAATGTTTGTTTTATCTTTTATTGTTATATCATCAATCTCATAATCATAATCTCTTGAATCATTTTCAATAATTATTGTTTTTCTTGTAGTTGAGTTGTCGTTGATTGTAAATCTTGTGTCTTTTAGAGAGATGTCTGAACAACTGCTAGTGTTGTCGTTATCTTCGTCATTAACATAGTAACTTACAGTGTAAGTCTTTAAACACTCGCTATCAGAGCCATATCTTGCTCTAACATAAATATCAAAAGAAGAATCGTAGTCTGAACTAACTGTGTCTGCCTTTAATCTTAAAGTAATGTTGCCTACATAATTCCCTGAAACAAAATCCGGATAATCAATGTTTCTAACATTAAGTCTTGAAGGATTTGATGTTGTTACTGATAATAAAGTTAAAGTTTGACTTGAATCATTCTCAACATAAAGATTATAGTTTCTTTGAGTGTCTTCTTCAAAATAAATGTCTCTTTGTCCTGATAAAAAGAAACTTGAACAGTTTGTTACTATTGGTTCTGGTTCTTGTGGGGTTGTGTTATCAATGGGATAAAAATATGAACCGCTATAGCCTACAGGATAAACATATGCTGAACTATAAGTTGAATAGGTGTTTCCTGATTGAGCATAAACTTGCACAACATAACCTTGATAGCTAGAAGTTAAATAAAAAAGATTTGGATAATAATATTCTACTGGATTTGAATAAACATAATAAGTAGAACTTGGAACTGAATAAAGATAGGTTAAATCTCCAGAATTTGTTATTCCATAAATCTTAGGAGAAACAATAACTGGAACATAAGTTTGTCCGCTTGAAAGATTAGCACTTAATCTTAGTTTTAAACTTACATTATCATAATAATTACCATATTGAATGTTAAGATATTCTGGACCTGTATCTGTATTGACATACGAATAATCAATTGAGAAAGGAACAGCATAAACTACACTAACTAATATTAAAAAACTCAAAATTACCATTAATCTTTTCATAATCATCACTCCAAAAACAAAGGGGGAAAAATGGTCTTAAAGACCATTAACTTTGTCTAATTAATAAATATTTATTGAAGCAAACTCTTTAAAAAGATTGTGATATTGAAAACAGATTTGTTTTTAAATATTTCAAATGTTATTTATATAGATAAAAGGTAAAAACTATGAGTGATAATAATTCAAGTAGCTCTCAAGATATCAAGGCCTTACAGTCAAGTATACTTGTTCTGTCTGAAAAGATTAAATATCTTGTGCATAATGAAAAGATACTCAGTAGGAATATTTTGATATTAAATAAAAAAGTTGCAGCAAAAGCAGACAATGCCGGAAGTAGTTCAGGATTTAATTCTGAACAGATGCAACAGATATTAACTGAAATAAAAGAAGTTAAAAGTAAGATTAGAAATATAGAGTCCTCTCTTGAGATGTTTTCTAAAAGATATGCTAAAGCTGAAGAATTAAAAGAAATGAAATATATAATTGATAATATTAATCCTTTAGAGTACACTACAGTTTCTCAGGTTAAAA
>CAYWUF010000067.1:0-3413 GCA_964461425.1 uncultured archaeon
GGCGGACCTGTTCTTTATTACATAAGAGAATTAGGAGATGATCCAAGAAATAGAATAATTCTTACAGGATATCAAGTTGAAGGAACAAATGGAAGAAGGCTTCTTGATAAAAATAAACTTTATATTGATGGAAGAATTTATTCTCCAAGAGCAAAAGTAACTAAACATAGTTTCTCTGGACACGCAGGAAAAGATGAACTTCTTGAACTAGTTAAAAAAGTTAATCCTAAAAAAGTTGTTTGTGTTCATGGAGATAAGGAAACAACCTTTAATTTTAAAGACGAATTAAAGAAACTTGGTATTGGTGCTGAAAATCCTGCAATTGGAGAAACAGTAGATTTAGAATAGGTTAAAAATATGCAAAGATTTTGTCCAAAATGTGGAAAGACTGTTCCAGAAGAAAAGATGATAAATAATTTCTGTATTGAGTGCTATGTTTCTGAAAATCCAATAGTTACAGCCCCAAAATTTGAAATTACTTATTGTCCTAAGTGTGATAGTTATAGGTATGCAAAAAAGATATTTCAAAAATCAGAACTTGAACATGAACTTTCTAAACACATAAGGATAAAAGAACTTGAACAAGCAAAACCAATAGTTACTCTTGTCACAGACTTTGATAGACACGAATATTATGTTAAGGTTGTTGTTAAGGCTTTGTTTGGAAATGCCATAAAAGAAATAACCATGGAAAAAGACGTTTCTTTTAGAGTTGAACAATGTACTGATTGTTTAAAACTTGCAAGTAATTATTACACTACAATCTTACAATTAAGATTTGACACTAAAGAACTTATGAAAGAATTACAGCCTGTTCTTATTAAACAAATAGAAACACAAGTTAATACTATTAATAATGCTAATGTTAGTAAACACAAACCTTTCTTTATTTCTAAAAAGATTGATCAAACAACAGGTATTGATATTTATCTTAACGACATTGATCACACTGAAAAAATTAGAAAAACTCTGCTTTACAATAAACATGTTAAGACTTGGCAAAAAACTAGATCTCTAATTACTGCAGACAAAGATGGAAGAAGGAAATATAGACACACTATTTGTTTACATTATGGTGTCTTAGAAACTGATAATCAAAAAGAATTAGAAGAAATTAATAATTAAATTAATTTCTTAACTTCTTTTATTTTTTCTTTTTTTGCTACGATTAATATTTTTTGTCCTTCTTCTAAAGTGTCTGTGTCTTTATAGACATTAAAGTCTCCACTTTTAAAATAACCAATAATGTTTGTGTCTTCTGGTAAAAGCGTTTTAAATTTAGAAATATGTAATCCGATATGTTTGCTGTCTTTCTTTAGTACGCTTTCAACAATTCCCGCATCACCCATAGAAAAGAATGAAAGGTCTAGAATATCTTTGTCAGTTATCAATTGTGCAATATAGCCTGCTGCGGCATAATCTGGTTGAATAACATAGTCAATTCCAAGTTTATCAAAAACATCTTTCTGATAACTTATTTTTCTTAAAATCACAGCAACTGTTTTTACTCCAGATTGTTTAGCAATTAACGCCATTATTAGATTTGACTCATCATCATCTGTTAATGCTAAGAAAACGTCAGCATGATCAATTCCTGCTTTTTTTAAAGTATTTAGATTTGTTGCATCTCCATTAACTGTTATAACATCGTAATCATAAGCAATTGCCTTTGATAATGCTGGATCTTTTTCAATAACAACTACTTCATGATCTTCTGCATCTAATAAACTTATTAAATGTCTTGAGACTGCACTTCTTCCTACAATAATTACATACATTTTATACCACCTTTGTTTTTTGTAATAACATTCCTATAAGTCCAAATACAGGAATGATTTCTAGTCTTCCTATCCACATATTTAATATTAAAAAAATCTTTGCCACAAGAGGCATTGTGTGACTTGTAATTCCTGTTGTTATCCCTACATTTCCTTGTGCTGAAACAACTTCAAAAACACTATGTTGTAATGGATAACCATATGCTGCTAATACCAAAACAGTCATTACAATTAATACAATATAAGTAATAATGAAAAAATATAAGAACTTAATGTCGTCGTTATCTACTATTTCACCTTCGTGTCTTTTAGGAGTGTTTGCTAAATCTGGAAGTCTTAATTCTCTTATCTGCCAGATTATAGATTTTACAAATAATAAAAATCTGCTTCTTTTTATACCACCTGTTGTGGAGTTAGAGCTTCCACCAATAAACATAAGAATAATTAATATAAACAAAAGAAGGGGTGCCAAAACTATAATTTTCTCAGAAAGAATATCTGTAAATCCTCCACAGGTTGTTGCTGAAGAAACCAACAAAAATAAAGAACCTGCGCCATATTGAGATTTAAGATAAAAATAAAAGATTATAAAAGAAACAAACAAAAACAATAACATTGACCAAAGCTGAGAGTCTCTAAAATATTCCTTAATGGATTTATTTTTTATAGCAAAATAATGCGTGAAAAAAGATGTTGCTCCAATTATCATTATTAAAGAAATAATTATTTGAACTGCAACAGATTGAAGATAATTAAAATCTCCTGGTTGTCTGTGCCCTGTTGTTGATATGGCTGACATTGTAAAAGTTGTAGCACTAAAGAAATCAACACCTGCAATTACTAAAGAAATTATTCCAATAATTGTTAAACCAATATATAATAATCCAAACGCTCTAGTTGTTTTCTTTGGGTTTTGATGAATTAAATCATGGCCTTCTGCTTTAACTATTTTTTTTGTGTTTAATATTTCTGAATTAATTAAACCAAAATAAGCAATAAAAATTATTCCAATACCCCCAACCCAAGCAATAAATGCTCTCCAGAAGTTTAAACTTTTTAAGATTGGAACATCTGGAAGGGTTGTAATCCCTGTTGTTGTTATTAAAGACATGATTTCAAAAAAAGAATCAATAAATGAATATCCTAAAAACATTAATGGCAATGCTGCTAAAGTTACAAAAACAATCCAAACACCACAAACAATAATTAGATAATGGATTAGATTTAATTGAATATATTCGCTTTTTTTAATAAACTTAAACCAGATAAGGCCAATTAAAAAAGAAATAATAAATCCACCAAGATAACTTAAAGTTACAAAACTTCCTTCTTTAAAAATTATAGATAAAATTAAAGGAATTAAAAATAGGAAACTACTGTAATAGATAATCTGACCTATTGTCCTAAAAATCTCATTAAAATACCATCTTGTGTAATACATTTTTTTTCCTTTTAATTATTGTAATATAGTAATAGTAAACTAAAATGTATTTAAATGTATTTGCTTTTTGTAGAGCATGAGCCAAACCTGTTCTCGTGCATAAGCACGAAATCCATTGGGTGCGAGCTCATAGAAACTCTGTTTCTAGGACGCCAAGAAATTCTATAAGAATTTGTTTAGCGTGACCGAAACCA
>CAYWUF010000068.1:0-3404 GCA_964461425.1 uncultured archaeon
CCTCTTTTTAGGTTTAATTGATTTCTAATACTTATTGGAATACTTATTTGCCCTTTATCACTAATCGTTGCGGTTTTAATTAACATATTCTTACCTTTCTTACTTTTCTTACTTATGTACTAATTAAGAAACAACGATTTTTTAAATATATAAGAAATGGAACCCTAATCGGTGATTCCATTTTCTGTAACTTGGTAAACTGCCTCACCATCTGGAAGACTTGGAGAATCTACAAGTTTTGCAATTCTTTTTGAACCAGAACTTTTTCTTAAATACACTCTTGTTTTTGAAGCGTGCTTAACAACGTTTCCACCAATAGCGTCTGTTGGATCACCAAACAAAACATCTGGTCTAGACATTACTTGGTTTGTAACAAAGACAACGACGTTATAAAGTTCTGCAACTTTTTGTAAAACTCTCATGTGACTATTAAGTTTTTGCTGTCTGTCTGATAATTGCCCTCTACCAACAAACTCTGAACGAAACTGACTTGTTAAAGAATCTACAATTACTAACTTTATATTTTTTTCTTTAATAATTTCTTGAGCTTTATCTGCTAAAAGCATCTGATGATTACTATTAAACGCTCTTGCAACAAAAATATTTTTCATTATTTCTTCCGCATTCATTCCTCTATATTTTGCAATTTGAGCAACTCTTTCTGGTCTAAATGAATTTTCTGTATCTATATAAAGAACCCCTCCATTTAACCCACCTTTTTCAACAGGCATCTGAGCTAAAACACATAATTGAAAACACCATTGAGATTTACCAGACGCAAACATCCCATAAACTTCAGTTATAGATTGGCTTTCTATACCACCACCTAATAGATCATCAAGTTCTGCTGAGCCCGTTGTTAGTCTTGCAATTAATTTTCTTCTATCTAATATTTTTTCAGCAGTTTCAAAACCCATTTCAAGAGAATCTCTTGCAGCTTTTATTGCTTTAATAGCGGTGCCTTCCCCTAAACCAGCAACTGCAACAAGTTCGCTAGGTGACGCAACAGCAATCGCCTCTAAAGAATCATAACCTCCTGCTAGAAGTTTTTCTGCTGATGCTGGCCCTATACCAGGCAAATCTGTAATAGTCATATTCTTTCCAGAATTGCCATTAACTTCTGTTTCCTCTATACGCTCTTCGTTATTAAATTCAGTCTCCATGTTTTCTTCTCCTTTTTTTCCTTTTTTCATATATATTACACCTCTTTGTTATTAAAAGTATTTGTTTGATAATATACTAATGTATTTTGAAAAGGGGGTCATTTTCGGGGGGGTAGGTGTCCAGTGGAGCCCCTTTTGAAAAAAGCGGCTTCAGCCGGAAAAACTACACTGCGGTCGGTTGACGCGCAGCCTATTTGCGTATAGTTCTACTGGAAGCCCTTTCTTTTGGGAAAAGAAAGTTCTTTCAGTCCCAAAGAAAACACACAGTTTTTTGCGGTTATCCAGTTGACGCGCAGCCAGATTTTGTATAGCTCTACTGGAGCCTCTTTTAAGAAAAGCAGCCTCAGCTGGAAAAACGACTGAGCCCCTTTAAAAAAGTGCTTTTCCAAAGAAAACCTAATCTTTTTCTGTGGTTACCTGGTTGACACATAACTGAAATAAATATTTCTTTAAAATCACTTACTAAAACACAAAATTTTGAAAAATTTACTTTTCTTAACCAAAAAGGATTTAAAAAGAACATATATTATATTATTGAGAGAATTAAAAAAAATAAAAATTTGTGAAATTTATGGGTATGGATTATGAAAATATCAGATGGCTTAAAGAACTTGGAATGACTGATTCTAGAACAATAGGAAGAAAAGCAGCAAGACTTGCACAATTAGCAAACATGGGAATTACTGTTCCTAGAGGATTTGTTGTAACTTCTACAGAGTTTTTTAACTTTCTACAAACAAATAATCTTAAGCATAAAATCGTTGAAATTTTAAAAAATATAGACTATGATGATAGAAAAGATATTGAAGAGAAATCTGATGAAATTAAACAACTTATTCTTAAAGGTAAAATTAATCAAGAAGCTGAAATTGAAATTTATAAATATTATAATAAACTAGGAGATGTTGGAGGTGGATGGCTTCCTAGTAGTGCTGATGCCTTTGTTGCAATAAGGTGCTCAATAGTTTGTGATGATGGAGAAACTTGCGACACTAAATTTATTGAAGAAGAGGGCGGTTCTCTTAATGTCAAAGGAAAACAAGAAATTATTAAAACACTTAAAGAAACCTGGAGTGCTCTTTATAGTCCAGAAGTTCTAGAATATGCTCATAAAAAAGGAATAACTGTTGAAAGATTAGGCGTTGGTGTTATTATTCAAAATATGATTAATGCTAAATATTCAGGAATAACAATAACAAGCAAAAGCACAACAGACCCTAACACTGTTATTATTGAAGGGATTTATGGGTTTGGAGCAGCTCATGTTATTAAAGAAATTACCCCTGACCACTATGAAACTCAAAAAAAACCCTATCTCACCTTAAATAAAACCATTTCTAAACAAGAATGGGAATTGAAACGAATAAAAGGACAAACAGTTAAAGAACAAGTACAAGAATCCGAAAAAGAAAAACAAAAAATTAATACGCATTTACTAAAGGACTTAACAAATTCTGCAAAGAAACTAGAAGACTTTTTTGGAACCCCGCAAATTGTAGAGTGGGCTATGGATAAAGCAGATATCTACATTATTTCTTCAGAAGCAATAAATCCCAATATTTTAGAAAAAACAAAAAATGGCTGTCAACAAAAAATAAACACATTTAAAAGTCAATTGTTAATTAAAGGTGTTGGAGCAAATGAGGGGACTGTTAATGGGGTTGTTGTAAATATAAATAATTACAATGATTTAGAAAAAGTAAATAACGAATCAATAATTGTAACAACAATGACTGATCAAGAAATGATTACTGCAATAAAACTTGCAAGAGGAATAATTACAAACGCAGGTAGTTCTATATGTCACGCAGCTTTAATTAGTAAAGAACTTAATAAACCTTGTATTGTTGGAACTAGATTCGCAACCGAACAACTTCTTGATGGAGAAAAGATACAGATTAATGGTCAAACTGGAGAAATTCATTCTATATTGTCTTTAGACATGATCGACATACACCCTGAAGACGATGATTTCTTAAATGAAAAAGAACAGAGAGTAAAAAAACTTTGGGAACAACAAAGAGAACTAAGAGAAAAAGGCGCAGTAATAATTAATAAGAAAGAACCAAAAGCCGCAAAGATTCCAGAACACATTATCTTTAACAAACCTGTTGAAGAAAAAAAGGTTGAAGAAAAGATTGTAAAAAATAGTGTTGTTGATTCTTTAGGTAATATTAATATTAAAGACCTTTCTAAGATTGATATCACAAAAGTAAAACAAATAGTTATACCAATAGATCA
>CAYWUF010000069.1:0-3340 GCA_964461425.1 uncultured archaeon
GTGATAAAATATGGCATCAAGTAAAGAATATGAAATTGAAGACTTTAATGAGTGGTTTACAGATATCACTCAAAAAGCAGAATTAGCTGATCTAAGATATAATATCAAAGGAGTAGTAGTCTATAGACCATGGTCAACTTTTACAATAAACAAAATCTTTAGATTATTTGAAGATGCTTTTGATGAGACTGGACACCAACAAGTAATGATGCCATTATTGATACCTGAAGAAAATTTCTTTAAAGAAGCAGAACATGTTGAGGGATTCTCTCCTGAAGTTTTTTGGGTAACAGAACATGGAGATGAAAAGTTTGAACAAAGATATGCTCTTCGTCCAACTTCAGAGACTGCCTTCTATTATATGTTTGCATATTGGTTAGAAAGTTATAGAGATTTACCAATAAAAACTTATCAAAGAGCAAATATCTTTAGATATGACACTAAACAAACAAAGCCTTTCTTTAGAGGAAGAGAATTTTATTGGTTTGAAACACATAACCTTTTTGAAAACTACGATGATTCATATGCTCAAGTTATTCAAGATATGCAAATAACTGAAGAGATGCTTCATTTAGAGCTTGGTATCCCCTTTATCTTCTTTAAAAGACCACAATGGGATAAATTTGCAGGGGCACAAGACACTTTTGCAGCAGACACAATGATGCCTAACGGTAAAGCTTGTCAACTTGCAACAACTCATTTACTTGGTCAGAAATTCACAAAAACATTTAATGTAAGATTTAGAGATAAAGACGAAGAAACAAAAATTCCATATGGCACCTGTTATGGCCCTGGAATAACAAGAATTTATGGTGGGCTAATTGGAATTCACGGAGATAAGACTGGTTTAAGACTTCCTTTTGAAGTTTCTCCAATACAGATAATCATAGTTCCATTATATTTTACAGGACAAGATTTAGAGCTTTTAGAAAAACTATGTGTAGATTTTGCAAGTGATTTAGATAAGTTAGGATACAAAGTAAAGATAGATGACAATAGAGAAAAGAAACCAAAAGAAAGATTTTCTTTCTATGAGATGAAAGGAGTTCCAATAAGAATAGAGGTTGGCCCAAAAGATATTGAAAATTCTCAAGTTACTTTATTTAGAAGAGATTTAAACACTAAGCAAACAGTTTTGTTTACTGAACTTTTTGATGAGATTGCTAAAATTGCAACGGAGTTTACAGATAATCTAAGAAGTCAAGCAGATGAAGAGTTTGAAAATAGAATAGCTATAGCAAATACAAAAAGTGAATTATTAGAAGAAATTTCAAAAGGCAAAATTGTAAGAATTCCATTTTGTTCAATGGATTCTGAAGGAAAAGAATGTTATGATCACTTAAAAGCAGAAACAGATGGCGGAGAAGTAAGAGGAACAAGAATGGATATAGAAGAAACTCCAGAACATGAACAGTGTTTAATCTGTGGCAACAAGGCAAGAGAATATGTTTATATTGCTAAGAGCTATTAGAAAAGTGATTTTGTGAAATTTAACAAGGTTTCAGAATATTTTGAAAAATTAGATAAAACTTCTAGTCGTTTAGAAATGACTGAAATCTTAAAAAAGCTTTTTTTAGAAATTGAAACAGAAGATATTTCAAATTTAATTTATTTCTGTCAAGGAACTCTTGGTCCTAAGCATAAAACTAAAGAACTAAACATTGGTCAGAGTCAATTAATTTCTTTAGTTTCAGAATATCTTTCAATCCCTGAAGAAGAAATTAAAAAAGAGTTTTTTTCTTTAGGAGATATTGGTTTAGTTATTGAAAAACATCATTCTAAAAGAAAACAAGTAACTCTTTTTTCTAAAGAACTATATTTTAAAGAAATTTTTGAAACTTTTCAAAAGATTTCAGAAACTTCAGGAACTGGTTCAAATGAAAGAAAACAACAGTTATTCAAATATATTCTATTTAATTCTAATTCTGTTTCAGCTAAATACCTTTCAAGATTTCCAATTTCTTTTAGATTAGGTTTTGGAGATTCAACAATCATTGATGCTTTAGCAAGTCTAGTTACAGACACTCCAGAAGACCAAAAGAAAGTTAAAGAAATAATTACAGACAGATATCAAATAATTTCAGACCTTGGAATTATTTCAAAATTGATAAAAGGAAAAGGGGTAGAAGAAGTGGAGAAAATAAAGATTACCCCCTTTACTCCAATCAAGTCTCAGCTTTGTGAAAGAGCTGAGAGTTTAGCAGATATAAAAAACAGATTAGGGATAATGGCAGTAGACACTAAAATAGATGGGTTCCGTCAACAGATTCATAAGCTTGGAGAAGATGTTAAGATTTTTTCAAGACAAGAAGAAGACATTACAAAGATGTTTCCAGATATTGTTGAAGCTGTTAGAAACATTCCGCACGATTTTATTATCGATTGTGAATCAATAGCATTTGACACAGAAAATAATAAATATCACACTTTTCAAATAACAATAACTAGAAAAAGAAAATATAATGTTTCTGAAAAATCAAAAGAACTTCCTTTACATCTTAAAGTTTTTGATTGTCTTTATTTAAACGGAGAAGACACAAGTAGTTTACCATTTAGTGAGAGAAGAAAATTGGTTGAAAAATATTTTTCTTATTCTCCACTCGTAACTCCAACAAAAATATTAATTACAGAAAAGTTAGAAGAACTAGAGGATTTTTTTAATAATGCTTTAAGTCAAGGCTTTGAAGGAATTATCGCCAAATCTCTGGATGCTCCTTATAAAGCAGGTTCTCGTGGTTATTCTTGGATAAAGTTCAAGAAATCTTATAAAGGAAATGATACTTTAGACACCATTGACGCAGTAATTGTTGGAGCATTCTCTGGTCAAGGCAAAAGAACAGAGAAAGGGATTGGTGCCCTTCTTGTTGCTCTTTACGATAAAGAAGAAGATAGATATTTCACTCTTGCAAAGATTGGAACTGGTTTAACTGATGCCACTCTGATGGAACTTTCAGAAAAATTAGAAATAACAAGATTAGAAGTAAAATCAAAAAACCTAATTTCAAATATTGAGCCAGACTTTTATGTTAAGCCGGAAATAGTAATTGAAATTAATTATGACGACATTACAAAAAGTCCAATCCACACTTGTTGTTTTGACCCAGACACTAACCAAGGTCTTGCTTTAAGGTTTCCAAGACTGGTAACAATAAGAACAGACAAGAGTCCAGAGGACACAACCAGTCCACAAGAATTAGAAAAATTATTTTTTATGCAAGGAAAATAAAAAGAGCTGGTTTCGCTGAACCGGTTTCGGTCGTGCTAAACAAATTCCAAAGGAATTTCTTGGCATCCTGAAAACTTTAGTTTTCATGAGTTCACGCCCAATGGTTACTGCTCG
>CAYWUF010000070.1:0-3280 GCA_964461425.1 uncultured archaeon
AAAAAGCAAGAGTAATTTTTGCATATGTAGATTGGGATAATAAATATAATTCAAAGAATATAGAAGAATACTGTAAAGCTTTAGAAAAATATAATTTGAAATTAAGCTCTTCTAAATCTTCTAAAGAAACGGTATTTAAAAAACCAGAAATTTGTGATTTTAAAGAAACCGATATAGAGAGTTCTGCAAAAAATAAAAGAGCAATAGAGAAAAGTGGAACTTATTTTGGAGCTTGTTTATCGTCTTGTGCGGCATTACAATTTGGTGCAGACTTCTTATGGCAATTGATTCCTGGTGTTGGTCAGATTAAATATGGTGCCGATTTTGCATGGAACTGTGGGCTTGGTTGTGCTATACCGACGATTGATTTATATATTTCAGAATCAGAAGTTGCAAAAAATGTTTTAGAGACGATCGGTAAGATTATTGATGGCGTTCCAATTTTAAGAGAAGTAAAATGGTTTATGGGAAAAGTTGGAGAATTAATTTCAGGTGGTGCATCTGATCAAGCAGTATCTGATGGAGACATTGTTGTAACTGGATTGACTGTAGCCCCATTAAATGCAATGGCAAGAACAGTTCCAGAAGATCTTTTAACAGTTTCAGGAACTGGAGTTCCTAACATAGCTACTGTTAATGTGCTTGGAGCACCAATAACGCCGGGTTTAGCGGGGGCTGATTTGGCAAATTTTAATAAACAATTAATTAATCAACACAACTATATCTCCAGATATTTAGGAACACAGCCACATCATACAGGGCAAATAATTTTTAATCCAGCAAGTGCAGCAGACGAGGCTATTTTAAATACAATACATCCAAAAATTACAACTGGCGGTGTTTTAGATGTTGCTAAATTTGAAGCACTAGATCCAAAAGATTTGTCGGATTTTAGAGGAGTTATAGATAGAGGGAATTATTTAGGTAAGGGGTTTATGCCAGATAAAACAAAATTTTTAGGAAGATTAGATACACAAATTGCAAGTAAAACTCCATCTGTAACAACTACAACAAATACAATTGTAGATGATCTTTTAGAAGTACAAATAAAAGCAAATAATAAAACTTTAGAAAATTTAGTTAAAAATAAAACTAATATTGAAGCACAACACAAAGCGTTATCTGCAAAGAAAGGCCCATTTACTTTAAAGAAAAAAAGTCAATTAAAAGTATTACAAGATCAAATGGACGAAATTGACGATATAACAAAAGCATTTACAAAAAGAGGAACAGTGCTTGACGACATTTCAAAAACAACACCACAAAATGGAGTTTATAATATTTCAGATGATGCAGCTAGAGAGTTATCTAAAAACACAGATGATTTGTTAAAAACTTTGAAAGGCCCGACATCAAAATGGGCTAAATTTGGAAGAACTGCAGGAAAGATTGGTGTAGATATGCTTGTAATTTATTTATCAAATAAAACTGCAAATTCTGCTTTAAATGTTTTATCTTCTACAAAAGGAGCTTTAGCCGACACAATAATGGTTGCAGGCGAAGTTCCAATTACTGAGTTTAAAAAAGGTGTGTGGTATAGAGTTGATCTTTTTGTTGGACAGAATAACTCATATACACAAGTTTATACAATCGAAGAACCAAACATTACAACAGAAAATATAATCTACCACAATAATGGAACAGAGACAGAAAAATTAATCACAACAGATCATTTAGAAGAATTATACCAAACAAATACTCCTCAAAATTCTCCATTAGATATGGACTACCTTCCATTTACTCAAGAAGATTCAAGAAGTAATCAAGAAATCTTAGAACAAAGTTCTTCTCTTACAGATTATCAAACACAAATATATATGCAAAATGAAAACAAATTAAATGAATATAAGTCTTGTAAATTTTCATCAGGTGGAACAATTTGTAAAGATATAGGTTCTTTAGAACCACATTATTGTTCAGCATTTGCTCAAAGAGTAGCAACTTCTCTTTACGGTATAACTTATGAAAAAGGAAATGCTTGTGATAGTGCATCTGTAAATTTTGGAACAAAGAATAAAGTTGTTTGGCAAAATGGAGTTAATCCTTTAGAAGATCTAGACAAACATTTAGTTCCTGGAGCAATAATAACAATTAATGCAAGATCTTCAACACTACCTAATTGTCAACCAACACATGTAATTTTATATGTTGGTAAGAAAAACGGATATATGCATCAGATCATTCATCAATATGGAAAAGACGTTCTTTTAGAACCACTATTTTCTGCAGAAGGCGGTAAGTTTACTGCTAATCCAGATGAACCAAGAAACCAAATCTATCAAGTAGTAATTCCAAGAAGTGGATTTCCTAATTATGATAAATTTAATTAAAAGGTTTTTTTCTTAAAAGAACCTTTATATTCTTTTCTTTCTTTCTTTATTTAAATGAAATTAAACAATAGAGGTTTTACTTTATTTACTGCATTGATATCTTTAATCATTGTATCTATATCTCTAGCTTTAGTTTTTAATATGATTAAAACAGAAGAAACATATTTAGATCTAGTTCAAGATCAAGCATCTATGTCTGAGTTAGTAACGATGGCCGATCTAGCAAAAGCAGATGCATTTAATTCTTTTTTAATAAATTTAAGATCAGCTTGGGAAGAACAAAAATCTGGAGAAAATCAATATTTTTATTTAAAGAGAGAACACATGGATAAAAACTGGACAGAGTTTGTTGATGACTTTGTTAAAGAAGATTTTTTCCAAAGAGGTTTTTCTGCATATTTTGCAAGAGCTTTAATTAATAATTTAGAATATAATCAAAATCCTCCAGGATATCTTATATCTTTGAAAACAGAAGGGTTAGTTAATACAAATCCAAATGCAGATATAGAAACTTTTGAAAATTTAGATTTTTCTGCAATAATTGAACAGATATTTAAAGATGGTGGAGAGAAAGTAGATGTTGTTGATTGTGAACAAGGGTCCTCGAATTGTGTGGGTTCTTTCTATTTAACTCTTGATACCACAAAACTTTCTGATTCTAATTATGAGTTGTTACCTATAATTACAATTTTAAGATATAAGAATAATCAAGTGATTCAAAGACCAATTTTAAACAGGCAAGTATATAAGATATATATGCCTTGGCGTGGTTTTCAAGCTTTTAGAGTTGCAAGAAATATTGCTTTAGGAGAAGCTGAAAAAGCAGACAATCCTGCAATAGCAACAGACAATACAGGAATCTTTCATCCTGCTATCCACAATACTTTAGAACAAGCTAGGCTTGGGTTTTGTGATCCTGGGACTTGTGCACCTCGTAAGAATTTCTTTAC
>CAYWUF010000071.1:0-3247 GCA_964461425.1 uncultured archaeon
TATATACTATTAGTCCTTAAAACAGGGGTCATTTTCGGGGAGGTAGGTGTCCAGTGGAGAGTATATAAATGTTATTTGTAAAATTACCAAAAAGTGTCCAAGATTTTGAGATTTCACAAAATCAAAAAATTAGAAGTAGTTTATTTTACCTTTATTGATTCTTTAACTAGTTGTTTAAATTTTAAATTGTCATTAAAAGTCCAAGTAATTCCATCTTTACCAATAAATATCTTCCCCTTTTCTTCTAAATAATTTAAAAATTTAGAATTTGGTTGTTTAATCCATTTAAAATAACATTGTCGTAATTTCTCTTCTAATTTTTGTTCTTTTTTTGTAGAATAATAGTATTTTTCAAACACAACTGGCTTTTTCTTATATTTACAATATATTGCTTGAGAAATGACATTGGTAAATATTTCTTCAAATTCTATTGTGTTTTTTGTTTTAAATTTGTATTTTTGATTATAATTATGTACTATTTCGTGTATAATTAGCTGCTCTGGAAAGGCGTTAGATTCAATAATTACATAATTAAAGTTTCCATAACCACAAGAAACACCTTTTATTGTTCTTAAAAATATAAATTTAAATTTAGATTTATTTTTACCTAATAGATTACAATCGTCTATAAAATCTACAATTTTCTTTAATTTTTGTTGATAAATTTTAATGGTTTTTGGGGATTTAAACAACTCCACAATATATTTATTAATTAATTTATCTTTTTTATTTAATTTTTTATTTAAAATTATCTTTTTAAAATAAATTTCTAAATAATCGTTTTCTTGAAATAAATAGCTTAATTTAGAATAATCTGTTTTCTTTAGGTAGTTTAATAAAACTAAAGTTAACGGAACTAATTGTTTGTTTAATTCATTTACTTTTAGAACAATTTCTTTTTTTGTTTTATAATTTGTAAAGATATCTAACAATCTATTAATCTCTTTAGGAAACCTTAGACAAATCCTACCAATAGAGCTATAAGCACAATAATTCAAAATAATGGTTTTTTCTTTAGTTTTCATTCTTTTAATCAATTATTATATTTATTAAATTCCTCTTTAGTTATACTATAATAAGAAGCATCTTTAAAATTCCCTTGATAAAAATGTCTTTTCCTTAAAATTCCTTCAAAGACATATCCACATTTTTCAACAATATGAATTGATATTTTATTATCTGTGTCTATTCCACAATAAATTAATTCTAAATCTAGGTCAATTAGTCCATATTTTGTAATCAATTGTACAGCATCTGTTCCGTACCCTTTATTTCTATAATCTTTAGCAATCCAATATCCAATTTCTGCATTTTTATTTTTTGGATCAATTCTTAGAGAAACAAACCCTATTGGAGACTTATCTAATAAACAAATAGCAAAAGACACAAACTTTTCAGGTTTAGATAAAATCATTTTATTAATCATAATCTTACAATCATCTAAAGAAAAAGGATATTTAAAATCACTAAAAGGATTATCTTCCTTATTTTTAATAAACTCATAAAGAATATTAGCATCATTAAGATTCAATAATCTTAAAAGAACTTTAGACTTTAAATAATCCATAATAACAATAATATAATACTATTTAATAAATCTATTATTTCTTATATAATTATGATAAAAACACCTATATTAGAAACAAAAAGACTAATTCTAAGACCTTTAAAACTATCAGACGCCTTAGCAATAACTAAATATCTACAAGATCCTATTTTTAAAGAATTTATAACAGATTTGCCTAAACAATATACCATTAATGATGCAATCAAATATATAAAAGAATCCAGAAACAAAACTAGAAGAAAACAACCAACTTTAACTTTTGGATTATACTCTAAAGAATTAAAAGAAATTATAGGCATTCAATCATTTGGACCAATAAGAAACAATAGATGTCACACTGGTAGTTTTATAGGAAAACCTTTTTGGAGAAAAGGACTATCCAGTGAAGCTAGAAAAGAAATCTTAAAATACGTATTTACTAAACTAAAACTACATAAAGTTTGTTGTGAAATAAGAGAAAACAACATAAGAAGTCAAAAATACAACGAAAAGCTAGGATTTAAAAAACAAGGAATATTTAGAAAAAATATAAAAATAAAAAACAAATGGTATGACCAATACTACTATGAGATATTAGAAGAAGAATTTAAATAACTAGTAATTGTCTTAGTTAAAGATATAAAACTTGTAAGGCTTTAATTTTTAGAATTAATTACTTTATGTAGTAATTTTTTTGTTTCTTCATTATCAATAAAATCCATTAGATTAAACTGTTCATAGAATCTATCCATGGCGTCATCAAATCTTTCTTTGATTTCGTTTATTTCACAAATGGTGTTTGTAGATAGTTCTTCTAAGTTAAGATTATTATCTATGTAATATTTTTTCATATCATTTATACAATTATGAATCGCTATATAATCCCAGAATGCATTATATGCATCAATTCCTAAACTCTTTAGTTGTGGATCTTTGGCTTTATTATACATTTTTGTAAAGTATATTATAAAATCATAGAAATTATTTGTAATATCATTGTCATCTTCAAAATAAGGCATTAATTTCATCAAACGTCTAGTGTTTTCGTCTAAGAAATTAAAATTGCCATTATGTGCCTGTTCTAGCATTTGATAATGTAATTTATATATTTTTAAATAATTAGTCATAAATATCCAATTTTTTTTAATTTATTATAAACTTCTAAATCGTATTTATCTCTAGAATATTCTCCAGATTTTTTTAATCTTTCTTCTGTTTCTTCCATTATCTTTAATATTTTCTGTTGATATGTATTTTGAGGAACTAAATCTGAGGATTTGTGTTCGTTATAGAAATCGGAAAAGGTATCTTCTAGTTTTTCAATATTTAATAATATATAATAATCAAGAGTGTTTAATTCTTCTTGTGAATATTTATTAGATATTGATTTTTTAAAACCACTTAATGCAATAACTTGCCAGAAGGTATTAAAGGCATCTATATATTTCAATTGATCTTGTATTTTGGCTTCCATATCTAAATGTAAATAATCCATAACATAATCATAGTATTTATCTAATATATTATTATCAATAAGATTTGTTGCTTTTACTAATAGTTCTCTTAATACTTTATCTACATTTTCACGGTATCCTTCAACATCGCTGTGAGATAAGTTAGAGAATAGTGCTGAGATTTCCATTTTTTTAAGATAAAGTTCTTTATTTTCAACTAGGTAAGATTCTTTTTTTATTTCTGAGA
>CAYWUF010000072.1:0-3126 GCA_964461425.1 uncultured archaeon
GCTTATAAAATTCAAAAAGTAGAAGATATTCCTAAAGTTTATAATAAAACAATTGGAGAACTACTTAACACCATTTCAGATAATATTGAAGAAAAAGAAAAAATAATTAGAGAATTAGAATTAAGTGAACTACTTACTAAAAAGCCACAAGAGATTTCAGGTGGAGAACTACAAAGAGTAGCAATTGCTTCAACTCTTTTAAAAAATGCTAATCTTTATTTCTTTGATGAATATACTACTTTTTTAGATATTAAACAAAGATTTAGAATCGCTAAGATTTTAAGACAAAAAATAGATGAAGATTCTGCAATGCTTTTAATTGAACACGATCTTGCAATATTAGATTACATTAGTGATTTTACACACGTTTTCTTTGGTCAGAAACAAGCTTATGGAATTTCTTCAAATAAGAAAACTACAAAAAAAGGGATTAATGAATTTTTAGATGGTTTTTTAAAAGAAGAAAACATTAGAATTAGAACATATAATATTATTTTTAATAATACTCAAGACAAAGGAATGACTAAAAATCAAGAATTTTTTAAATACCCTGAATTTACAAAAACACTTGGTAATTTTAAGTTAAATGCTAAAGAAGCTAGCGTTAAGAAAGGAGAAGTTATTGGAATTCTGGGGCCTAACGCTATTGGTAAAACTACATTTATTAAAACAATTGCTGGTCTTGAAAAAGCAGACGATAAAGATATTAATCTTAATCTTAAAGTTTCTTATAAATCACAATATATAGATATCGATTCTGAAAAAACAGTTAGAGATATCTTTATGGAAAAAGGGATTGATCAAGAAATCTTGTCTTTAGAACTTAAAAGACAATTTGAGTTAGAAACACTTTATGATCAAAAGATTTCTGAACTTAGTGGTGGAGAATTACAAAAGGTTGCTATTGCTTATTGTCTTTCAAAAACTGCTGATGTTTATCTTATTGATGAGCCTAGTGCTTTTTTAGATGTTGAACTTAGACTTGTAGTTTCTACTGCTATTAAAAATATTATCACTAAAACTGAAAAGTGTGCTTTTGTTGTTGATCATGATCTTTTGTTGTTAGATTATATTTCTGATAGAGTTTTGTTATTTACAGGAGAATGTGGAAAAGTCGGGAATGCTGAAAAGATACTTGACATTCAAGACGCTTTTAATAAATTTTTAAAAGAAGAAGAACTAACTTTTAGACAAGACCAAGACACTAAAAGACCAAGAGCTAATAAACTAGACTCACAAAAAGACAAAGAACAAAAAAAAGAGAACAGATATTATATTTCTTAATTAACAAGAACTTGTATTAGTCTTATTAACAAATGGGTGATTTGAAGCATAACGGTCTAAAATTTTTACTGTGCATTGTTGAACCCCCGTTTCTGAATCACAATTAGAAGTAACAGATATTTCTTTTGAATAAAATAAATTCTTAGTTATCTTTGTTTTATTTAGAAAAGTATTAGATTCACAAATTATATCAATTTTTCCAACATAAGCACCAGAAGATAAAACGCCCGTGTTATTAGAATAACTACAATTTGCTCCTGAAACCTTATTAAATTCTAAAAATAAATGATTTAAATATGGCGAAATTTTAGCGCCTATGCCGGATGTATCACAGTTTACAAAAGCCTGATCTGAAAGCGCATCAGCAATTGCAAAATCAGTTAATAAGGCTAAAGAGTTTACTTGAGCTAAAACTGTTGGGGTAGTCACTAAATTTTTATGTGTCGCAACAGGCATAAATAAAAGCAACATAATTAATACGAAAAATAATTCAAATAAACCTTTTTGTTTCATAATCTTCACAATATTTCTTTTTCTGTAATTGACTTTGTTCAGCTAAACCTATATTAGGATCATAAACATAATAAACACCACACCATTTTGTATCGTAACTCTCTCCATCATCTCCCTGTGAGTTTCTTAGAAACTCAGACATTTTTTGTTCGACAACATTTATTCTTTCTCTATAACTAGATTTTTGATAAATTGAAATATACAAACTAAAAAATAAAATAACTAGCCCTATAAAAAAAATAGCAGTCATCGAAAATATAAATCCTTTTTTCATATTGATCTCCATATTTTTAAAGTTCCAGTTAGATTAGATATATTTGAACACCCACTAGACACACACGCTAAATATTGTTGTTTTGAAAGATTAGACGTACATGAGGCTATATTAAAATCAATAATATATATATCTTTAACATCACCAGGAAATGCTGTACAGCCCGTTGAAACTCCTGGGAGGTTCAAATTACAACTATAGCCGTCAGGAATAGATAACATTTGTTTTGTAATTGTTTTGGTTTTATTTAAAGTCCCAGATAAATAAAAACTATTATTAGAATCTACAACAGAACAGGCATTTTCTGAATTGTTAAATAATAATGTAAACGCTAAGTCTCCTACTCTATTTAATTTATCAATAGCTCTTTGAGAATTTGACTGATAAACTTCAATTTCTACAAATTTAAATAATAATAAAAAGGCACAAATAATTAAAACAACGCCAAATAATACATCTAACACCATCATTTGTCCTTTATTATTAAATCTCATTTTTAAACGCACTTTATTTTATTATTTTGATTAATACAACTTATTTTTTGCCCACAGGATACTTTTGAAGGCAAATCATAAAAAGAATTAGATAAATTAGAATCTAATATCTCTGAAAAAATCCAACTTGAATTTACATCTAAAACAATGCCTGTATCATATAACTTTATTTCACAAGGCACTTTTTTACTAGCTACAACAATTTCAGGAATTAAATATCTAGACGTGTATGTAAGATTACTATCAAATAAAACGCCCTTTTGCAATTGCAAAAATTCATTTAAAGAAAAAGTAACGTCTTTTGTCTGTTCTTTAATTTTAGTTAATTCTAAACTATAAACTGTTTGTTCGGCTAAAGCATTATAAACATAAATAAAAGTAATTAAAAATAATAACACAATTAATAACTCAATAGATATTTGTCCTTTTTTAATCATATAAAAACCATTTATATATTAAAAGAAAGGAAGAAATAGTTTTTAAATGTGTGTTTTTAAATTAGTTTATTTAAATTAAAGTTGTAGAAATCGCTTCAATCTCATTAACACCAGGAATTGCTTT
>CAYWUF010000073.1:0-3056 GCA_964461425.1 uncultured archaeon
GTTTCTTTTGGAGTAGATAAATCATTTAAAGACATAATAACTTTGTCTTTATCAACAATAAAAGCATCCATTGTATGCTCTTTTTCTTGAACTTTAAAATTAGCTGGCAAATCATAACTTTTTACCATTGGTTTAGAAATTAAATTAACAGAAACTTCTGGTTTATCATAAATAGATTTAAAAGCATCAACCCTCTCATCAAAACGAGTAAAACCAGTAATTGTCTTTTCAGCATCTTCAAATTCTTGAGATAATATTTTATTATAATCTTTCATACTTTTTACTTGTAGTATTTTCTCTTGAACTGTATTTACTTGTGCAGTCCAATTGTCTTTACTTAAAATGTCTTTTACTTGTTTGTCTAAAACAGAAAGATGCTTTTGCTTATCTTCCATTAAATATTTAAAAATTTCATTAGGATCAATAACCTTATATCTTTTAGGTCTGCCATAAACTTCAAGAACTAATCCTCTTTCTTTAAGTTTTTCTAAAACATCATAAATTCTAGTCTTTGGTATTTCTGCATTTCTGCTTATGTGTGGTGCATCTGCTTCTACAAAATTAAATAAAGTCGTCAAGGTCTTTGCCTCATATTCTGTTAAACCAAACTCTAACAACAAATTTAAAACTTTATTATTCTGCATAATTCTATTTCACCAAACTTAATTAATTCTCGCAAGTATATATATTACCGATATATAAATAAACCTATTTATTCTGCCTTAACTTCTGTTACCCGCTTTTCTTTAACTGAAACTGGTGTTGGGGCAGAAGTTGTCGGAGCAGAAGTTGTTGAATCAGCAGAAGTTGTTGCTGGAGGGGATATTATTGGAGCTCTTCTTACATATGGTCTTCTTGGAGCGTCTGTTGGTCTTCTTGCTGGAGATGAACTTGATCCTCTTCTTGGAGCCACTTTTGTACTTACTCTTCTTACTCTTTTTCTTGAACCTGTTTCATCATCTATTTCTTTTTCTCCGCTCTCATTATTATAAATTAAGTCTTCAATGTTATATGCGTAGTCTTTATCGGAATTAATAGCCCCGTTCTTTAATTGTAACTCTCTTATTAATATCCAGAAAAACAAAGCAACTGATTTTCTTCCTTTATTATTATAAGGAATTATAAAATCTACATTTCTTGTATTACTAGAAGTTGTACATAAACCAATCACAGGAATGTTTGCAGTCGTTGCTTCAACAATTGCTTGTCTATCAACATTAGGATCTGCAATAAATATTAATTTTGGTTCAATAAAGTGTTCTGATTCTGGATTTGTAAAAGTGCCTGGAATAAATCTATTTAACTTTGATTTATAGCCAAAAGACTGTTCTAAAATCTTAACCCCTGGAAGCGCATATTTTTTTCTAGAAATAAAAACAACATCTTGTGGTTCATATTTTGAAATAAAATCAATAGCCATCTTTATTCTTTTATCAATTCCTTGAACATCCATAACATTAATTTTATCATTTCTTGATTTAAATACAAATTTTCTCATTGGTCCATTTTTATATTTTGTACCAATGTGTATTCCATTCTTTAAATACAAATCAATATTAACTAACGTTCTTCCTGAATTTTGATTTTCTCTAACTGTTTTCTTTTCCATAATCATTTCACATTTAATTATATTTCATAATGTCGTCTATAACTTCAACATGTGTTAAGTACATTCTTCTACAACAATATTTTTTCACACCTAAAATTTTAAGTGCTTCCTCTGGTGTTTTTTTTTCTATAGTTGTTAATCTCACATATTCTTCATAATTATGAGCAACAACCTGACCACAGGAAAAACATCTTACTGGACAAATCATATAATATTCACCTTTTAGAGTGCTGTTTCTTACTTCTAGCACCTTTACCTAATTGTTTCTTAGATTCTTTTTGTCTAACATCATCAACTAATAAATGTCTGTCATAAGCCATTATTTTTTCTTTTAATTTATCTTTGTTATTATATGCTAAAATACTTTTAGCTATACAAGATCTTACTGTTTGAACTTGAGACATTACTCCTCCGCCTTTTACTCTTACAAAATAATCAAGTTTGTTTGATTCTTCTGAAAGAAGAAGCATTGGTTCCTTAATTAACCCTTGCTTATATCCACTATAATATGCATCTAACGGAGTTCCATTAATATGAACTTTACCAGTTCCTGATTTAACCATACATCTACCAACAGCTTTTTTTCTTGAAGCTTTAACACAATGATATTTTACCATATTTTTTCACAACTTTAAATTTTTAATTTTGCACCTAACAATTTACAAATTTCATTAAGTTTCATACCTTTTATTTTTGGTACTTCTACTGCTTGTTTTAAATCTTTTTGATATTCTTCAGGAGCATCAATATATACTCTTAATCTTTTTAATGCAGCATTTCCTCTTGCATTTCTTGGAAGCATTCCTCTTACTGCAAACTTTAACATCTTATCTGGATATCTTGGATATTTTGCGTTCTTTGAAGGATTACCTTTTCCTCTACGATGTGTTCTTTCTTGAAATCTTTCCATAATGTTTGGAGTTGTTCCAGTTATTATTGCGTCGTTTGCATTAACTACAATAATTCTTTCTTGATTTCTTAAAAGAGCAGAAGAAACTTCTGTACAAAGTCTTCCTAAAATTTTATTTTTTGCATTAATTACTATCATAACTTTTCACCAATAATTATTTAATTATTTTTATTTTTTTATAATCTACTTTATCTTTTATTAATTCTGAAATATTTTTTATATTTTTAAATTTTGCTTTTGCTGAATCTGAAAAACCATTTGCATAAATTATAATCTTTTTATTTAATGTTCCAACACCTAATAACTTTCCAGGAGTTACAACTATGTCTCCGTCAACAATGTGACTTGACTTTTCTAATTTCAACAAATTCAATCCATTAATATTTCTTGTTGGAGCTTTTAAAGCTTTAGCAATAACTGCATAAACTTCTTTTTTTGTATCTTTAGATAACTTATATAATTCATCAACTATTTTTTGAGTTTGTAAATTTTTTAAATCCTTTTTCATAATTTTTCATCTTTTTTAAATTTTTAATT
>CAYWUF010000074.1:0-3036 GCA_964461425.1 uncultured archaeon
TACCTGTTTCAACTCTACCAACAGGAACCATACCAACACCTTTAATTGAATAAACATCTTGAATTGGTAATCTTAATGGCTTACCTGTTAAAACTTCAGGAGCTTTGAAATTATTCATAGCATCAATTAAACAAGGGCCTTTATACCAAGGCATTTTGTCTGAAGCTTTAATTATGTTTTCTCCATTCCATGCTGAAATTGGTATAACAACATATTGGTCTTCTTTAAATTTACCTTTTAATAACGCGTCAACATCTGCTTTAACTTTGTTGAAACCTTCTTCTTTGTATTCTAGTTCGTCCATTTTGTTAACAACAACAATCATTTGCTTTATACCCATAACTTGAGCAAGAAATGCGTGTTCTTTAGTTTGAGACATGATTCCATCTTTAGAAGCAACAACTAAAACTGCTCCGTCTGATTGAGCCGTTCCTGTTATCATGTTTTTAACATAATCTTGGTGGCCAGGAGCATCAATTACTGTAAAACTATATTTGTCAGTATCTAACTTCTTATAATTTACATCAATTGTAATTCCTCTCTCTCTTTCTTCTTTAGTTATATCCATCATGTAAGCGAAAGCGAAAGTACCTTTTCCTTTTTCTTCAGCTAATGCTTGAAGCTTTCTGTAATCTTGTTCACTAAGATTTTTTGTGTCGTACATCAAACGACCTACTGTAGTTGATTTTCCGTGATCAATGTGGCCAATAAAAACAACATTAATCTTTGGTTTTGGTGATGCCATATATTATTCCTCCGTTATTTTATAATAAACAAATTTGTAAATCGCAATAAATATTTTGCTTATTTAATATTTATGCTATATATTATATAGAAAGTAAATCTTTATAAATGGATTATTTATGAAATGTGTATAAGTAGACTAGAAATAGTTAAAAATCACAATATATATAAATAAATTCCAATTATATATATATATCAAATTAAAAAAGATGTAGTGCTATGAATATAGATTTAATTCAAATAATTATAATAATTGTAATTGTTGTAATTTTAGGAGTTGCTATAACCTATATCAATCTTAAAAAAAAGATTAATGCGCCAATCAGTAAAGAACAAAACGCTTGGCAAAAAATAGAGCAGTTAAATGATAAGAAAAAAGAGCTAAATAGACAAAAAGAAGAAGCATCTTTTAAGTATGGTGCAAAAAGCATGAGTGATGATACTTATGCTAATACTTTAAAATTTATTAATAGCGAACTAAACAAAATAGATCTTGAAATTAATCAAGAAGTTTCTAAACTTACTGATCTACAAAAAACACAAGACACTAGTAGTGATTTAAGATTCCAAAATATTAAACTTAAAGGAGAACTTAATGAAACTAAACTAGAAAGAGATAATCTTAAACAAAGAGTAAAAGAACTAGAAGAATTTATTAAGAATTTATCTGGTTCTAAAAATACAGCACCTTCTGTTTCTGACACTATAGAAAATAAATACTATGAAAGAATACTTGAAAAACATAAAGACGAAATTAACGAAACAGAAAGAAAAACAATTTCTCAGATTAAAGAAACTGTTAATCCTAACGATCTAACAATTAAAGGACTTGTTGGTAAATACAAACCAATTGGTTATGATTATAATAAAGACTATATTGATACACTTAAGAGAGTTTATAATTTTATTAAAAGCGAAATAGACATTGTTAAGATAAATGTTAAAGTTCTTTATTGGATGGACTCAACAACCATTCTTAAAAATAAATTTTGTGATGAACAAGACGCTTCAACTCTTCTTTGTTCTGTTATGCAAGGATTAAATGATTATGAAGCTATTGTTTGCGTTGTACTTTTAGAAGACGAAACTACGCATTCTTTTGTTAAAACTAAATTTAAGAATAATTATTATATATTTGATTTATATCAGAAATGCCCTTTTGAGATGTTTAGTGACACTGATGAAAAGAAATTACTTGATAACTATAAACTAAATAATCTTAAGATTAAAAAAATAATTTATAAATATAACAATAACGTCTATATAGATGCAGAAGACTGATTTTATGAAAGAGATAGAAATTACTAGTCCTTCACTCTTTTATATTGTTGAAAAACTAAAAGAAGAGTTTGTGGGCGGGTACATTAATAGTGTCCAATTGATTGATGGAGAAGAACCTTTATTTAAATTTAAGATACATAAGCAAAAGACTAAAGAACTAATCATTAGTCTTAAAACTATTTTTATCTGCGAACATGTTCTTCCTGTTAATCCTTTGAGTAATGGGCTGATTAAGTTTCTTAAAAGAAAACTAGACAATCAAAGAATACAAGAGATTTATCAAGATAAGAACAATAGAGTTATTTGTTTAAGACTAGATGATTATAATTTAATATTTGAATTCTTTAGTAAATCTAATATCATACTTACAGATCTAGAATTTAATGTTATAACTTCAAAACAAAAAGAAGAATGGAAAGATAGAATAATTAAGAAAAATGAGAAATATTTATTTCCTCAAAATAAAGACATTAAAGAAGTTGATATTAAACAATTGATAGACGAAACAAAAGATTTTGATCTTAAGCAAACTATTAGTTATTTAGTTAAAGAATATAACACTTATCCTGGGTATCTTGTAGGCGACACTAAAGAAGAAGTAGTAAAGAGATTAAAAGAAATATATTCTTTTAATAACCCGCTTCTTTACTTAGAAGAAAAAGGAGAAAAAGAAATTATTGTTGTTAGAGAAAACGAACAAGCAATTGACAATTATAAATTTTTTGAAGCAATTAGTAAGCACTATATTGAAAATATTAAAATTGATAATGTTAAAGAAGAAGTAACTAAAACAAAAAAACAAAACTCCATTCTTGAAAGTCAAGAAAAGACTAAAGAAGAATATCTTGAAATTGCAAGCAATTTGCAAAAAGAAGGCGAAGCAATCTACTCTTACTTTCAAACAATTGATAGAGTTAACGAGCAGATAAGGATTGCAAGAGACAAAAAGATTGCAGACGCAGAAATAATTGAAAAATTAAATCTTTATTTTTCTAAGAATCAGAAAGAACT
>CAYWUF010000075.1:0-1132 GCA_964461425.1 uncultured archaeon
TGCGGGCGGTTATCTTTGATGAGGCCGACCTAATCGCACCTTCCCGGGCTAACATACCGGCGGCCCTGCGTGACTTGGCGGTGCGGTCTCGACATCTGAGGATAGACTTAATTTTTATCGCGCGCCGTCCAACGGATTTAAGCGCGTATTTGATGGATACGGCTGATTATCTCGCGGTTTACAAACAGGTTGGATATAATGCCCTTAAGACTATGCGCGCCCTAAAATTAGAGTCCGATGAGGCGATAAAGGGCTTGGATTATAATTTACACGAATATCTACTGTTTGACCGTGAAAGGGAATATGAAAAATTGACGGCTTCGGCGTTTCCGCGCGAAATATTGGGCGAAAGTGTTAATATTACGCCCGGTAATAATAGATAATATTGATATTACTGGTGGTAATATCAAGGACTTGATAAAATGGCTAACATTTTGGGAACAAAGGCGGGCGGCGTTTCGATAATGACCCTCGCGGCGGCTGGGGTTCTTAAACCGTTCACTGAGGCGGCGCTTATGCCCGTTATTGGTGACGGAAATTTAATCTCTGGCGCTATTAAAACAATCGGCGGCGTTGCTGTCAATCAATACGGCGGGCGCGGCGTTGTACAGGATGCTCTAAGTATTGCACTTGTTGTTGATGGAATAGAAGACCTCATGCACGGTGTGTTCGGCATGGGTTCGGCTCCGGTTGACCCGTTCGGGGGTGCTCTGTGATGTTCGGCGGTATATTTGGTCGACGTCAGGCACCGGCGGCCTCCGCGGTCTGGCAGCGCACCATAGGGCTGTCTGAATTTTCGGCTGACACCCCGGACGGTCTCATTGTGACTGGGGGCGTATGGTTCACGTGGAGATACCGGGTACCGGCACAGCAGGTGGTTAAGCTGGGTACTGGTACCATTCAGGGCGGCGTCGATAACCGCGGTGTGCTCATGCTGGACATAAAAGAGGCCACCCCGGTGACGGTCGGTAATGCGTCGGTGGTTCAGGTTGGATACGAAAACGCAAACCAGACGAATTTTGTCCCTATCTGGGAGGGTCGTCTCGACCAAATTAATGACGTAACGATGGCGTCAACCCGTACGAGTAACAACGTGCTCGGAGAAACCGGCCCGGGTGCCCGGCAGGATTCT
>CAYWUF010000075.1:1142-3035 GCA_964461425.1 uncultured archaeon
GTAATCCGGGTCAAACCTCCGGCAACGCTCCTAACCGCGTTCTCGGATGCTGATTCAGACTTTAGGGTGCCTGTAACCATTTACACGCTGTGAGGAGGTTGTCATAATGATGACATCCTCACCCCCCTTTAGAGTGCTTCATACGGCTGCTATACCGGTGGGCGGGTCTGTGATGATACGGGCGGCTGGGTTTGAGTCTGGTGCTGCGGATGCAAAGTATGCACCGTTTAACAGGTTGTTTATTCAGAATTTCGATTCTCAACCGTTAGATGTCGAGTATGGACTTGGTCGGCGTATCAGGGTGCCCGGGGGACTGTCGATGAACGTTGATGAACCGGGTATCGACCAGATACGGATAATCAACGCGGGGGCTGGTGCTACATCAGAACCCATAGAAGTCATCTATCAGCTGAAACCGACCGTGGAGGACCTGCTCTACTCGATGCTCACCGGTGCACCGCTTGACGCGGCAATGAGGCGATAACATGGCACTTCCACTTATCCCTATTGCCGTGGCGGCGCTTGCGGGCGGTGCTTCGGCTGGTATCGCGGGTAGTCTACTGGGCACCAAAAAGGGCGACCAAATAACGTATGCACCACAAACGGCGGACGTTTATCATTCACCCTATGAAACCTATCAACCTACGACACTGTACGCACCACAGCAAACAGTGACCATGCCATCTTATCAGGTATCGATAGGTTCGGCGAGCTCTCCGCAAACGATGAGTACGCGTACTGATGCGACCCAACAGGTACGGCAGCAACCAGACTACTATCAACCTGTATCGTATCCCACCCAATCAAGTAGCGCTGGCAGCGCGTCGGAGGGTGATGGCAAAACGCTGATACTGATAGCGCTGATAGCGGCTGGCGGTCTCGTGGCGTATGGGGTGCTGAAATGAAGGAAAAAGACAAAAAGACCCTACTGGTGGGCGCGGGGGCGGTTGCGCTTCTGGGCCTCGCTGTGTATGCCTCACGGGGGTCGGGGCGCGATGAACCCCTTAACCTTGGAGGCGGTGGCGGTGTGGCTGGTGGCGGTATGCCGGCGGTGCTTGCCGGTGGCGTTGATGGTACCGGTGAAGGTACCGGGCAGGGAGAGGTAACTTATAACGTGGCCTTCCCGGACGTGCAGGTGCCGGCAATGCCGGCAATACCCGTTTCCACAGACCCGCTCCGGACGACAAAAAAAGGGTTTATACCGGCGAACATACCCGGCAATGACACCGGCAAGTCATATAGTATGACCGTGATGGGCCCGGCGAAAACTGTAAGCGACCTGAACACCCCCGAGAGTCGGGCGGCGTATAGCGCGGTGATGGGCCCGGCGAAAACTGAAAGCGACCTGAACACCCCCGAGAGTCGGGCGGCGTATAGCGCGGTGGTGGCCTCCGGTATCCCGGGCGGTAGTTCGACAAAAAAGGGAGCAGCGGTAGGGCGAGACACAGCGCCCGGCGGTCTGCCCGGACTCATCGGGGGACTCGTCGGCGGTATAGGTGGTCTGTTTGGATGGTGATTGACCTTATTGACCCTGCGGTACTTGTTTCACAGGTACCAATTTATTTTTTGGCGGGCGTGTATTATTCCAAAATGGCACGTATTGATGAAGCAGTACGGGCGGTGGAACTCTGCCCGACCTGCCAGCGAAGACTAAAGGAGGAAACAGACACATGATGATAGAAATCCCAGCCATGCTACTTGATGCCGGGCTACTGAGTGCGGGTATTGCCGTTGTAGCTGGAGGTTTTGCGGTGGCGGTACTGATGATAGACTACGCGTATGACAGGGTGAAGGAATGAGCTACTCGGCGCTTTCACATGGAGGCGTTGCCCGGGTGTCGACTATGGTAGTTGATGCGCCCCTTGACATGGGCGGGTTCGGCATCAGAGCAGA
>CAYWUF010000076.1:0-2996 GCA_964461425.1 uncultured archaeon
TCTTCCATTATCGGGAGAAGGGCAGGGATTAACTGGTTGTTGATGTAGTAGTCACTATCATAATCTTTTTCTTTAACAAACTCAGAAAGCTCTGCTTTTTCTGAAATGGTTTGTCCAACTTTGTCTGTAACAATATACTCTACAAGATCTCCAACTTTAAATTTCTTGCCCTTGCCTTTGGCGTTCTTTACTGCAGACATTGCGGGGTTTAAGGTTTTATAGCTTTCAAGAGATTTATGAACAAAAGTTTGAATTATTAATTTGGAATTTGGGATTTCTTTCTTTTGTAAATCCTCAATAATCAATTGCAAATACTTCAGTGCTTTTCTAGGATCTTTTTCTTTTAGAATTATTCTTAATATTTCTTTTTGTGTTTCTTTAACTAAAATACACCAATCATGTCTTACAAACTCAAAACCCTTAATCTTAAGGTTTCCATTATAATCAAGAAGAGCATATTTCTTTTTTGCAGCCCTATCTTTATCTCTTGATTGTACAAAGATTCCTGATTGATAAACATCTTCTAGTTCTAAAGTCATAGCTTTTGGAAGACCTTCATTTATCTTTTCTAAATCACTTTTCAGTTTATCAATATTTCTAAACTCAACAAAACAAGAATCTGTGTCTCCGTAAACAACTGTGTAGCCTAGATTTTCAAGATCCTTAATCGTATCTTGAATCTTTGAACGCACAAGAGAATACATAATCTCTAAAGTTGGTTTAGAATACCATCTAGCTCCTGCAAAGCCCATATAGCCATAAGTAGAAGCTAAGAAAATCTTTAAAGCATACTGTTTAGCATGCGTCTCTCTATATTCTGTTGTGTCTTTTGGTAAGCTCTTTGCTTTTTCTTTATAGCCTGCTCTTAAAGACAATAGTTGTTCAAGAAGAATAGGAACAAACCCTCTTTTCTTACAAATGTAGTGACTACCAAGAACTGCAAATGGTTCTTCTTTACAACAAGAACAATCAACAGTTTCTGGACTTAGGTTATACGCGATCATTAAAGACAAATGATAACTTCTAAAATCAAGAACTGCTAGATTTTGATGAATACCAGAGATTGGAGCTTTAACAAACGCCCCACTAAATGAAAATTTTTGTCTTTCAGCAATGGTGTCGTGTGTTGGTTTGTTTGGAATTATCTTTTTGTTTTCAAAATAATATTTAGTAAATAATCTTTCAACCATAACGCCTGCTGAAGAGAAAATTAAATCAGAAACTGGATAGTTAATAAATTCTGAGATTTCAAAAATGATTGGAGTATAGTTGTTTGCAAGTTCCATTGTTGCATAAACATCATCTAGATTATATTCTATAATTGTAGAATAATCCCCCGAAAGATAAGCCTCTCTCATTTCTTTTGGTGGAAGAGCTAGTTTTTTGTTTCCTGTTAGTTTAGAGTAAAGTGTGTTTAAGTCTAATTTAGGATAATTAAATACTTGTAAATATCTAAGTAGTTTCATGATTGCATAAACATCAATATGAACAGTTCCTTCAAGATTTACTCTTTTGTTTTGGACTCTTGGATAGACTAAAGCACTATTACCAAAAGTAAAATCTTTTCCTGTAATAAATTTATATGATTTTTTAAGATAATCAAAATCAAAAATCCCGTTATAAGTATAAACAACATCAGGGTCTTTTTCTTTTATAAACTCCATAAACCCTTCAATCAATTCTTTTTCTGATTTATAGAGAAAGATTTTTGGAAATTTAGAAATTAATTCTCCTTGCTTTTCAGTTAGATTAACATCTTCTCCAGCAAGAAAGAAAATTGCAGTTTCTTTTTCTGAATCAGAGTAAGCAATTGAGATAATTGAATCTTTTCCAGGTTCAGGAAACTTCATAGATTTTGAAACTAAAACTTCAATATCAAATGAACAATATTTAATTTTTGTTTCTTCTTTCTCTATTGGTTTTATTTCTGTAATTATGTTATTTTCTAAAATATATTCTACTTTACAAAAATTACTAATATTTTTATCTAAGAAAAATCTAGAAACAAAAGGAATATCGTGCTCATAAAGCTTATAGTTTCTGTTTGGAAAGAAATTTGTAGTTAATAGTTCATTTCTAATTTTTATTAAATCTTCAACTGAATTGAAAAATAGTTTGGAAATCTTTTCTTTAACTTCTATATCTTTAATATTTAATTGTTTAGTTTCTTCCTCAGTTAAAGGAGACTCAGAAAAAAGATAAAAATATGGAAAGAAGGAAACAGGAAAGATTTCTTTCTTTTCTTTTTTAAGAACAACAAAAAGTTGATTATCTTTGTAGAAAGAATCAAGAAAGATTGCTGTTTCTTGTCTTGCTTGATTTTCTTCTTCTTTCTTCTTAAAGATATTAAACATACTTTATAACAAAATTGAACTTAATAATCCAGCAAGCACAAAGACTAGAATTATTAAAGCAATCTTTGCTAATGGATTTTTAACATCAAATACAATTTCGCTAAATTCATAGAACATTATTATCCAATAAACAAAGAAAAATAATGCAGTAGTTAATAACAAAATTATACCTATTATATTAAACCAAGTGATTCTTGGAAACAACGTTGTGCTCATTATTAAATCTGGATTTTGAGAAATTGCTTGAATCACAGGAATAAAAGAACCTAAGAAGATTAAAATTATTACAGCTGAAATTATTGAAAAGATAATTGAAGGAATTCTAAAAGCTGCAAGAGCAGACAACACTTTTTGAAAAGCGTTCTTAGGTAGTTTTTTTGCTCCTCTTATAAAGTACATTACTAAAAATAAAACAATACCTAAAGCAAGCCAATTAATTAATATAGAAGAATAAACAGTTTTAGCAGAAACTGAAGCTAAGTCTGGTGTTTTAAATAATACTAAGAATAAAATGTTTATAACAAAAGAAACTAAAACAACAATTAGACTTTCAGTTAAACTTACCTTTTCATAAAAATGATCAATTAAAGCCTTTGGGCCTCTTTTTGCTTTATATACTTCATGTAACATTAATAATCACCT
>CAYWUF010000077.1:0-2974 GCA_964461425.1 uncultured archaeon
TCTTTGCACCGCTACATATGAGAAATAAGGTTCCCATAAAACAAAAGTGTACCGCTCTTCTTCTGGTACTTCTTTTTGCCGGCTATTACGCCGGGGCTACTATGTGCTACCACAAGCACCACGATGGGGATACAGTCCTGGTTCATTCGCATCTTTTTGGAGATCGTAACCACCACCACAGTATCAACGGGTTGGAAATGCTGGCCTGGGCACACGCCGGCCTGCTTTTACTGCTGGTTGCTTTTGTCTTTGGTAACCGTGCTGTTGCGCCCCGCAAGTTATTTTTTTATGTATTCGCACAGGCTCCACAATCTGTCTTTGTTTGTTCGGGAATTTTACGAGGCCCGCCGTATTACAATTTGTCGCAAATCTGAAATCAAGTACCAAATTGTAATTCGTAAATCCATTGATGAAACATATTTTATTGTCTTTGTTGTTGTTGCTTGTAACCGGCAGTTCCGTTACAGCACAACAAAACATGCGTGAAAGAGAACGAGAACGAGAAAGAGAAAGAGAAAGAGACGGGGCCAGTATTGCAGGTACAGTTCTGGATGCCGTTACCGGAGAGCCGCTGGGTTTTGCCACGGTGGTAATTCAAGGTACGACGCTGGCCGCCGTTGCCGATGAAAAAGGTGCATTTCTGTTGCGCCACCTGCCCGAGGGGCAGCTTATGGTAGGGGCCAGCATGGTGGGGTACAGTCCTTCATCGCACAGCATTGAAGCAGTTCGCGGTCAGACGGCTGTTGTAGATTTGCACCTTCTCCCCGATGTGGTGGCCCTGGACCAGATTGTGGTCTCGGCAAGCCGTACGGAAGTGACCCGTCGGAAAAGTCCCGGGTTGGTTCAGGTGATGACCCATGCACTGATTGAACAGACGCAGGCCGTTTGCCTGGCCGATGCGTTGCCGTTTCAGCCGGGGGTGCGTGTGGAGAACGATTGCCAGAACTGTGGGTTTAACCAGGTGCGGATCAACGGACTGGACGGCCATTACTCGCAGATACTCATGGACTCCCGGCCTGTTTTCTCTGCGTTGGCAGGGGTGTACGGGCTGGAGCAAATCCCGGCCAATATGATAGACCGGATTGAGGTGTTACGGGGCGGGGGCTCGGCTTTGTACGGCTCGTCTGCCATTGGCGGTACTGTAAACATTATTACACGCGAACCGGTGTACAACAGCGCACAGGCGGCCCACACCATTACGTCGGTTGGTGTGGGGGATGCGTGGGAAAACAATACTACGTTTAATGCTTCTTTAGTTGGAGAGAATGGGAAAACAGGTTTTTTGGCGTACGGACAAAAACGGTCTCGGCAAGCTTACGACCACAACGGAGACGGTTTTACGGAACTGCCCCGCATCAAGAGCAGCACCCTTGGAATGCGGGCGTTTTTTAAAACGGGTCTCAACTCCAAGCTCTCGTTGCAATACCACCATACGGGTGAGTTCAGAAGGGGAGGAGATGTGCCGGATTTGCCTCCGCACAACGCCCTGCTGGCCGAGCAAACAGAACATTCCATTCACGGGGGCGGGATAGCTTTTGACGTCTTTTCTCCCGACTACAAAAACGTGCTGAATGTGTTCAGCTCCATGCAATACGTGGGTCGTGACAGCTATTACGGTGGCGGACAGGATCCCAATGCGTACGGATACACCAAAGATATGACCGTTGTCAGTGGCCTGCAATACACCAGGAAGTGGGACAAGCTGTGGTTTATGCCGGCAGAACTGGTTGCCGGAGCCGAGTACAATTACAACGGATTGACAGATACGTATCCTTTCTATAAAACTAAGACAGAGCAGATTATACACAACGTAAGCCTGTTCCTGCAGAATGAATGGAGGAACGACGTGTGGGGATTTTTGCTGGGACTGCGTGCAGACAAGCACAACCTGGTGGAACGGGTGATCTTTTCTCCGCGGCTGAGTGTGCGGTACAATCCCGTGCGCAATGTGAACTTTCGTGCGTCGTTTGCAACGGGCTTCAGAGCGCCTCAGGCTTTTGACGAAGACTTTCACGTGGCCGTTGTAGGCGGTGACCGGGTGGTGACGGTTCTGGAACCCGGGTTGCACGAGGAACGTTCCCGCAGCCTGAGTTTTTCTGCTGATACGTATTTTTCTTTGGGTAAGGCGCAGGGCAATGTGGTAGCAGAAGTCTTTTATACCCGCTTGCTGGATGCTTTTGCTTTGCGTAGGCTGGAAGGGCATGACGAGCACGGCAACAGCGTGTTGGAACGCTACAACGGAGCGGGCGCGAGGGTTGCCGGAGTGAACGTGGAAGGCAAGCTGTTGCTGCCGGGCGGTTTCCAGGTGCAGGCCGGTGTGACGTACCAACAAAGCCACTATACGGAACCTGAGTACTGGAGCGAAGATCCTGATGTAGCCCCTGTGGAACGGCTCTTCAGAAGCCCCGATTTGTACGGCTACGTGACGGCTTACTGGACTCCGGGCAAGGTGTTGACGTTCTCTGCCTCGGGGAAATATACCGGTTCTATGCTGGTGCAGCATTTTGCCGGCTCGGGTACCCCGGTGGACGTGGCCAAAGAGACGCCTTCTTTCTTTGATATGGACCTGAAGGTTTCCTACGATGTTTCGATTTTTGGCAAGCAGGCGCTGCAGCTGCAGGCCGGCGTGAGGAACGTATTCAATGCCTACCAATCCGATTTTGACCTGGGAGCAGAGCGCGATTCGGGTTACATCTACGGGCCCGTGATGCCCAGGAACTTCTTTCTGGGGGTGAAGGTGGGGTTTTGAGTGAGGGGTGATGGCACTCTACTTTCAATGTAGCGCGCCAACATTTTCTAGAGAAATCGCAACTATCAGATTAAGAGATGGATATCGAGATGGCAAAAAAACTTGGCGCGCTACATTGAAAGTAAAAAAAAAACCACTTGCCGAGCGGAGTCATGATGCAAGTGGTTTGTTTGGTGTGTTGTGCGGGTAAAGGGACTTGAACCCCCACGCCTTGCGGCACCAGAT
>CAYWUF010000078.1:0-2920 GCA_964461425.1 uncultured archaeon
GCATTGGTAGTTTTTCAAGACCGGAAAATTAGAAGATTATGGGTTAATGAAGAATGGTATTTTTCTGTGGTTGATGTTGTCGGAGTATTGACTGATAGTGAAGAGCCTAGAAAATATTGGAATAAATTAAATCAAAGGCTTAGAGATGAAAGAAACGAGGTGGTGACATTTTGTCACCAACTGAAAATGCCCTCTTCTGATGGTAAGTATTACGATACCGATTGTGCTAATGTTAAAGGGTTATTTAGAATAATCCAATCAATTCCTTCTCCAAAAGCAGAACCGTTTAAACTGTGGCTTTCACAAGTTGGTTATGAAAGAATACAAGAAATACAATATCCTGAACTTATACAAAAAAGAATGATTGTGTCGGCAACATATATAAATAAACCAAATAACCGATATATCGGTTAAGTATATAAATTGGAATATGGACAACAGTATTTTGGTTCAAGAGATATAGATTTAGGATTTAATTTAGTAAGTGCACTTAAAGAGATGCCGATATACTGACACATTTACCCCTTTATTTTTAAAAATCAATAATAAAATACGATAGTTAATTATTTAAACTTAATTGCCTATAAATACATTATATGCAAAAAGAAAACTACTTAACTTTCCAAGAGCAAAAGCTATATGAAGTTATTAAAGACACTAAAACTGCTTTTTCTACTAGTGAGATTAATGATTTATTTCCTGAATTTAAAAAACAAAGAATTAACGAATTATTACTTTCTTTAAAACAAAAAAATAAAATTAATCAATTAAGAAAAGGGATCTATGAAGTTAATACATTTAAAACAAACCTAGAACTTTTTAAAACTGCGTTGTCTATTTATCCAGGATATATATCTTATTTATCAGCATTAAGATATTATAACCTAATAGATTATGAACCAACAACAATATTTATATCAACAGTAAACAAATCAAAAGAATTAACAAACGGCTCTTTTGTTTTTAAATATATTAATCAAAAGAATTATTCAGATTATATTTCAAAAGAAGGCATTTATGTTTCTACTCTTGAAAAAACAATATTTGATTGTTTTAATAAGCCTCAATATTCTGGAAATTATGCAGTACTAACAAAAGCAATTTATGATTCTATTAACCAAATTGATTGGAATAAATTTAGAAATATATATACAAAATATGCAAGTTCTAGACAATTCCAGATAACTGGATATATCTTAGAATTATTAAAAACAAGAACAAGTTGTGAAATTCCTAAAAACATCGTTGATTTTCTCAATAATAAAAAAAAATCAAAAGTAAAGTTAATAAACAACAATAACAGATCAATATATATAAAAGAATGGTTACTTCAAGATAATCTTGGAGAAAAAGAAATATTGTCGTGGTGGTTTTAAATTGGAATTAAAAGAAATAAGAAAATTAGCTTTAGATTATGAATTATCAATTAACTATATATTAAAAGATTTAGAAATTTCTAAGATATTTAAAATATTAGAAACAAAATTAGATAACGTTGTATTAAAAGGCGGAACTGGAATTAATAGAGTTTATTTTAAAAAAGAAAATAGAAGATTTTCTGAAGATATTGATTTTGATATTTATTCTAAAGATAATATAAATATTGTAAAAGAAAAGCTATATTTAATATTAAAAAATTTATTAAATGAATATACTGTAGAAAAACCCAGACTAATGAATGAAACTATAAGATTTGATGTGTATTATACTGGTATTCAAAAAGATAAAATTAAATTAGAATTTAAATTAAATAAAGGCATTTTAAAAAATACCAATCAAAAGATTGTAGATTTCGGTTTTGTTCCAGCAACTGCGTCAATATATGTTATTTATGATTTAGAAGAATTAATTAATCAAAAATTATTAGCTTTTGTAAACCGAACAGATGGTAAAGATGCTTACGATTTATATTATTTATTACAATTAGAATTTATCAAACAAAAAATTAATAAAGAATTATTAACTGAATCAAAAGAAAAACTAAAAAAAATTAAAGTAGATAAAAAACAAATTAGATATTTAGAGAATTCAATAAATCACTATATCCCAAAATCAAAAAGGCAAGCATTTATTGGATTGTTAACAGAGTTAGAAAGATTATTATAAACTATTCTTCTTTCTCTTTTTCTTTATTCTCGTTTATCCTCTTAACAATCTTAGGAGTAAATTCTTCCTTATACCATTTCTTCCAAGTTAGAAGAAGCTCGGGAAAGTTAATTTTATCGTGTTCTTCAAGCCAGTCTTCTTTTAAGATTAATAGTTTATTGTGTGCAGCAACCGTGTGTTCTGCTTCAAGTAATTCAATACATTTTAGTTCTCTTGCTAGTTCAACTTGATATTCTTTTTCTCCTGCTAGAAATTTAATATTCTCCCAAATGTCTTCAATACTTAATCCAGAAAGAGTAGAAATCTTAGTAAACAGTTCAGAGTCCTTTAAAGCATCTTCATTTAAGATTAAAGAATCTTTATTAGCATCATAACTCATAAGATGTAATAATCCACCTTCTGCTTCAGGGTCTTTATTCCAGCCTTTCTTAACTTCAGTAATCTCAACTACTCTTCTATAGCTCTTTAATGAGCCTTTAAATCTAATAGGTCTAGCAACAATAACAATATCTGTTGCTTTAAAAGAAGTTGTTGGAACCTCTAAGTCGTTAACAACTCTATCCCAAACAGCATAAGCAGAATCAGCGTGTATTGTCCCCATAACAACGTTACCTGCAGCTCCTACTCTCATAGCTTCATACAAAACCTTAGCTTCAACACTTCTAACTTCACCGACAATGATAGCAGAATCTCCAAGTCTAAGAGCAGTTCTTAAAGCATCAGCCGGTTCAACTTCAACAGATTCTTCTCCAGCACCAACAGCTGATTTTGTCTTAAGTCTTTGAGCATTAAATCCAATATCTTTAAGATACAT
>CAYWUF010000079.1:0-2885 GCA_964461425.1 uncultured archaeon
ATGAAATACAATATTGACTTACATGTTCACTCACCTTATGCTGCAGGAGTTTCTAAAAACATGTCTATTCCTGAACTAGCTAAAGAAGCTAAACTTAAAGGGCTAGACGTCTTAGGAACAGGAGATATCTTACACCCTACTTGGTTTGAACATTGTAAAGGCAACCTTAAAGAAGAAAGAGATTGCTTTCATTTTAAAGACGATCTTGGAGAACTTAAAACTTATTTTATACTCTCAACAGAAGTTGAAACTAAAGGAAGAGTGCATCATCTTTTATTTTTTAAAAATTTTAAACAAGTTCTAGAATTTAGAAAAGAACTAGAAAAGTTTTCAAGCGACATGATGGCTTATGGTGGAGGACGACCTAGACTCTCTATTGGACCTGAAGAATTATTAGTGCTTTGTGTAAGACACAAAGTTATTATTGGTCCAGCACACGCCTTTACTCCTTATTTTGGAATTTATGCTGGTAACGACTCTTTAGAGAAAGCCTATGGGGGGTTGTGGAAAGAAATTAAATTTATTGAACTTGGGCTTTCAGCAGACACAAAAACAGCAAACCTTATTCCTGAACTTAAAAAAATTAAGTTTTTCTCATTTTCAGACGCACACTCTCCAAACAGTTATCGTATTGGAAGAGAATATGTTTGTGCAGAAATGGAAAAACCAAACTTTGAATCTTTAAGAAACCTATTACATGATAAAGGCAAAAACTATATACTCTATAATGTAGGCTATAACCCGCAAGAGGGGAAATATAATAAAACTGCTTGTAAGAACTGTAGAAAGATACATAGTTTAGAAGACGCAATTAAATTTGACTGGAAATGTTCTAAATGTAAAGGCCCTTTAAAGAAAGGAGTAGAAGATAGAATTATAGAAATAGCTAAACTACAAGAAAACACTGAACTTAAAGAAATTAAAGTTAGACCTGAATATAAGTATTTAATACCTTTAGCTGAAATCATACAAACAGAAATTGGGAAGAAAGGAATGTATGATAAAAGAGTTTTAGAGAAATACACTAAGATTATTTCTAAATATACAGAAATTGAAGTCATGTTTGAATTGCCTGAAGAAAAATTAAACGAAATAGATATTGACGTTGCTAGACTGATTATGGCTTTTAGAAAAGGCTTTGTGGTTTTTAGACCTGGTGGAGCAGGGTTTTATGGAGAACCATTTATTTGTTTTACTGAAGAAGAAAAACTAAAAAAAGAAAAAGAAATTTTAAATGAACAAAAACTAAAATATTTACAAAAAACTTTATTTTAGTTTTACTATTTTAGATAATAATTCGCCAAATTGAGTTTTATATAAATCTGCAGAAGTTTCTGCAAATGTAAACTTCATTAAATCTAAATCTTTAAGTTTAGGATTTTTAGACGTAGCAATACTGTGTTCTAAAAACTCAGCAAATTTTTCAAAAAATTGTTTTCTTCTACCTTCTAATTCTACAAACTTAGTTTTTATTTCTCCTTTATATAAATTATCTTTCTCTAATTGTTTTTTTAAAGAACTAAGCTCTAGACTAGATTTATTTAGAATATCTAGCATTAGAGAAAAAGACGCTTTTGTTTTTGAATAACTTTTTGATATTCTTGAAATTGTTTGTAAGATTGTTGTTTTATTTTTAATTAAAACTACTTTTTCTTTAGGAATATTTTGTTTAGGTTTAATTCCTGCTTTTTTTAAAACTGGTTTTTTGGATATTGTTTTAGGCATAACTTTTCACTACTTTATATTATATGTTTTAACTAAACTTTTTAAATACTTTTGGTTTTATTTATAATCAAACTTTATCCTTAGCCCTTTTGGTTCTGCAAGAATTGAAACTTGCTTTCCTTTTTTTAATTTATAATGAGTTACAATATCTGACGGGATTGTTATTGCAAGACTTTTGCCTGCTGCAATTATGTTTCTTTTAAATGTGAAATTTTCATGCAACCTTTTATCTAAAGCAAACATCTGCTCACTTGTACAGAATTGTTCTTTACATTTTTTACATTCGTAATAAGGTTCTTCCTTAATTACTATTTTGCCATCATCAAGAACTATATCTCTATATTTGATAAAAGCTACTCCTCCGCAAAAATGGCATTTTATTTCGTTTTCCATATTCTTTCCTCTTCTTCGCTTGATTCCCATAATGTTAAAATTAAAATATATTCTTTTGTTTCTTTTTTTATAATTGTAAGAAAAATTGGATTTATCTTAAAGATTGTTTTTATCTTATCGTCTTCTTTAATTTTTACTTTTTGACGTTTCACTTCAAACTCTACGTCTCCGTAATTAATATTATATTTAAGTATTCTTTCTGCAAACCTATCTTGTGCATGAAGTGACCAACTTACAATCATAACATATTATTGTAACAAAAGTATTAAATAAGCATCTTATTATAATCTGATTATAACCTATAAAAAGAGAAGAGAAAAGAATTATTTCTTTTCCTTTATTACTGCTTGAGCAGCTGCTAGCCTTGCAATTGGAACTCTAAATGGAGAGCAAGAAACATAGTCAAGACCTAACTTGTGACAAAAGATTACAGACTCAGGATCTCCTCCGTGTTCTCCACAAATTCCTAGTTTTAGTTTTGGTTTAACTTTTCTTCCTTTTTCTATTGCCATTTGCATAATCTTTCCTACTCCTTCTTGATCTATTGTTGTAAATGGATCTTTCTTGTAGATTTCTAGATCAACATACTGTGGAAGGAATTTTCCTGCATCGTCTCTGCTTAAGCCAAGAGTCATTTGAGTTAAATCGTTTGTGCCAAAAGAAAAGAAGTCTGCTTCTGCTGCTATTTCATCAGCAGTTATTGCCGCTCTTGGAATCTCTATCATTGTTCCAAACTGAAAATTAAGTTTTGCTTTTTTTTCTTTTAG
>CAYWUF010000080.1:0-2856 GCA_964461425.1 uncultured archaeon
ATTTCTTTTTCTAAGTCTTTATATTCTTTTGAATTTACTGCCTTAGAGATTAAATACATTTTCATTTGGAAAATAAAATCCTTGAAATGCTCAGACATTTGTATTAAGTTTTGACGTAAGCGTATGATTTTTGTTGTATCTTGAATTACTTCTTTTCGGGGTTTTGTGTTTTTGTATTCTCCTGTTAAATAAGGTACAACATAATTGTTAAAACCATGTTTAATTGTGTTTAAAATTTTAGAAAGATCTAAAGGTCTAGATATCTTAACTTCGGGCACCTTAAAAACTTTGTCTATGTTTTTAATATCAATTTCTATTTTTGGATCAATCTTTCTTATATTTTGTCTTTTGACATTAATTCTTTCTTTAACTCTTATTGGCATAATTATCTTTTTTAAAGCCCCTGATGGGGATTGAACCCACGACCTTTTGCTTACGGGGCAAACGCTCTACCACTGAGCTACAGAGGCTTAAATTTAATTTTTGAATTTGCTTATGACTTGTTACTAAAACATCTGCGGGATATTCTTTTGATTTCTTAGAAACTAACCCTATTACAAACATTTTTGCTTTTTTTCCTGCAATCATTCCATTTTTTGCATCTTCTATTACTATACACTCTTTTGGTTTTGATGATATTTTTTTTGCTGCTAAAAGATAGCATTCAGGACTAGGTTTACTTTTTATTACATCATCTCCAGTTATTACTACAGAAAAATATTTTCTAACTTTTAGTTTTTTTAAAATGGTTTCTACTAAATTTCTATTAGATGATGAAGCCACAGCCAATTTATATTTTTGAGCGTATAGTTTTTTAATTAATTCAGTTGATCCTGGAATTTCTTTTAATTCGGTTTTTACTTTTGAAATTACTAGTTTTCTTTTTTCAGCCATTAATTTTTCTAAATCATACTTTACTTTATTTTTATCAAGCATTTGTTTAAAAAAATCCTGAGAACGAATCCCTGCGTATTTTATAGTAAGTTCTTTTGGAGAAATGTTAATTCCAAATCTTTTTAATAAATTAGATTCAATTACAGATTGCATTTCCTGAGTATCAGAAATAACGCCATCCATATCAAAAATAACTGTTGATTTCATATTTTAAACATTATTAAAAGATTTTTTCTCAAAATATAAATTATCTAAAACTTCTGAAATTTCATTTAGATTTATTCTTTTTTGCTCTAAACTATCTCTATCTCTTAAAGTTACTGTATTGTCATCTAAAGTCTGATGATCTATTGTTACACAATAGTTACAACCAATCTCATCTAGACGAGCATATCTTTTACCAATGGATCCTGCTTCATCATAGAATGCTAAATATTGTTTATTTTGGTTTTTTAAAGAATCATAGATCTCTTTTGCTTTTTCAGACAAACCATCTTTTTTCATTAACGGCAAGATTGAAACAAAATATGGAGCGATCTTTGGTTTTAAGTGTAAAATATTTCTATCTTCTCCATTTATTGTTTTTAACTCAAAGTTGTTTTCTAAAAGTAAATAGAATAACCTGTCTAGACCAATAGAAGAAAACTCTAAAACATGAGGCAATATCCTTTTTCCATCTTCAACTATTGTTAGATCTTTCTTTGAACCTTTTGAGTGTGCTTCTAGATCGTAATTAGTTCTGTAGTTTACACAAAACAGTTCAACCCATTCCTTTTCTGATTTTATTTCACAATCAAAAGTTTGTTTAGAATAGAAAGCTCTGTCATTTTCAGGAACTTCTCTAAATCTTATGTTTTCGTGTTTAAAGCCAATGTCTTCTAAAAATTTCTGCATAATGTATAGGTTATAGGTTATTAGATTTCCTACAGTTATTTTTTGCTCAGAAATTTCTTTAATTGTATAGTCTTTTTCTAAATTGTCTTTAACTAAATTAAATTTGATTTTATAATCTGAAACGGCATCTAAAGAGATTGGAGTAATAGCCATTTTTTCAGAATCAAAAAACATTTCTGACTCTAACTGTTCAAACTCTCTACATCTTAATAATCCGTTTCTTGGAGATATTTCATTTCTATAAACTTTACCTTGTTGAGAAATAAATATTGGTAAAGTTTGTCTTCCTGTTTTATAGATTCTTAAGAAATCTAAAAATATCGATTGACAGCTCTCTCCTCTTAAATAACCAAGATTACCAGACTGCACACCTACGTTAATATACGCCATCAAATTGAATCTCGTAATGTTTCCTAACTTTCCTTTACAGCTTGGACAAGTTATTTTTTGTTCATCTAATATCTTTTGATAATCAGATTCTGTTAGATTCTCTGGAGTTTCTTTTCCTGTAACGCTTGAAATTACTTTGTCTAACTTAAAAGGCAATTTACATTTTTCACAAGTAGCTATCGGGTCATCAAAGTTTCCTAAATGACCTGAAGAAACAAAAACTTCTTTTGGTAAAATTATTGAACCAGAGATTTCTTGAAAATTATTTTTCCTTACAAGTTCGTTTCTCCAGAAATTAATTATGTTTGTTCTAATCAGATTACCTGTTGGTCCATACTCAAAAAAACCAGCAAAGCTATTTGAGTAAATCTCTGCAGATGGAAAATAAAAAGATCGTATTGAACACATTTCATTAAATTTATCTAATCTTGTTGTCATTTATCTCACTATTTCATATTATAAATATTTTGTTTTCTATATATCTATATAATAATAGAATAAAAACATATTTAAAATGGGTTTTTCTATTTTTTATAGACGGTTACGTTAATAAACGATTGGGTGCAAATGCAACCGCAGATAACTGTGGAAACTATTGCGCACGAATCGCGCGAAACCGATTCTGCAGGGGTTTCCGAGCGGTCAAAGGAGCATGGCTTAGGACCATGTGCTTAGTGC
>CAYWUF010000081.1:0-1390 GCA_964461425.1 uncultured archaeon
TAGCTCCCTCCTTTCTTTATTGCTGATTTTGCTAATTCTAAAGTTCTTATTTCTTCTTCTTTAATTTTTTGTAATTTTATATCTATTTTATTTTCTAAAGAATCTATTTCTTTTATATTTTTGTTTTCTAAATAGTAATGGTTATAAATAATATCTTTTGTATTTTTAAAATAATTAAAGAAATTGCTTCCATCTTTTAATTGTAAAATCAGATTTACTTTATCTGTATTTGATTTATAATATTGGAAATCACCCACATCTAAATCATATAAATTACATGTTCCTATTAAATGTCTTGAAAGCCACATTTTATTTTTATAATACATAATTTTTTTAAATTCAGAAATTGTTTTTGATGGATAAGTGTAGTTCATTAAATTTTCTTTATCTTCTTTAGTATCATAATCTATTAAGGTTACTTTATTTATGTCAGATAAGCTTCTTGTTTCTAAAAATTGTGAAAAATTATGAAATTGAGAAGTTATTAATTTAAGATTAACTCCTTTATTTTTTGCTTCGTTAATAATTATCTTTCCTGAATATAATATTGGTTCTAGATTTAATAATCCAATATCTTTATACTCCCCAATTGTTGCAAGAATTAATTTTACTGAATCAATTCCTGTAAAATCAGAAATCACTAAATCACTGTCTGTATTTTTAAGAAATAAAGAATACTGTAAATAATCAAAATAACATTTAATATTAAATTCTTCTTCAATCTTTTCAGCCAACTCTTTATTTGGAAAGAAAACAACTGACGGAGACATTTCTTTTATTTGTTTTTTAAAATAATCTATTTGTTTTTCATCATTACAAAGTAACGCTGTTACTTTATATTTATCAGAATTATCTTTAAAAAAATCTATAATTTCGCGTGATTTTTTTCTTTGACTACCTAAAATTAGAACTTTCTTAAACATATTTTTTCTTATTAAAAAAATAAAGAAAAAAGAAATAATCTTTTTTCCTAAAACCCATTAAAAGAAACGTTTATTTATTTCTTTTTTGCTGGTTTTTTTACAGGTGCTGCTTTCTTTGCTTTTGCCTTTGCTGCCATATTCCTTCCCCCCTATTCTTAATATTATTAAAAATTATCTATTTATGAGATGAAAGATATATAAATGTTTTTATTTAATATTGTCCAAGAATAAATACAACCTTTTGATTACTTAAAAAATAGAAATTGCTGAAAGAATGGGTAGATGTTATTTCTATAGACAAATAAAAATGCACTTGTCCAACATATAGTGGATTGTCCAACAAAACCTGTACCGTCCAAGAAATGATGTTTTTTAACAATCTAAAAAAACACTTTATTATAAATCTAATAATTAAATAAAAAAAAGGAATTTTCTAAATTAAAGCAAAGCTTTAATCAAAGAAAAAT
>CAYWUF010000081.1:1490-2841 GCA_964461425.1 uncultured archaeon
GAATTTTCTAAATTAAAGCAAAGCTTTAATCAAAGAAAAATTCAGCAGGTTTTGGATCTGGTTCTAATCCTTTCCTTGTTCTAATCTCTGTTATTGTTGTTGATAACAAAGATTTAGGAAGTTTTTCATAACCCGCATATTCAGCAGTCCAAATTGCTCTTCCTTGTGTTTCTCCTCTCATCTCTTGGCTTAAACCAATTAATGATTTAACTGGAATGTTTCCAACAACAACACAAGAATCTCCTTCCATATCAATTCTTTCAATTTGAGTTCTTCTTGCAGCTAATACTCTATTTACAGAACCCATAAAGTCTTGTGGTACTGAAACAGAAAGTTTCTGCTTTGGTTCAAATAAAGTATAATCTGATAAAAGAACACACGCCCAAATTGCTCTTGTAATTGCAGGAAGCACTTGAGCAGGCCCTCTGTGTATTGCATCTTCGTGTAAAGTTGCATCTTCAAGGTTAACAAGAATTCCAGAAACTTTTTCTTTAGCAACAGGTCCTTCTTTTGTAGCGTCATTAAATGCATCAATAATTAATTCTCTTGTTTCAAAAAGATTTTGTATTCCTTTTGTTCTATTAATCAAGATACAATTATTATGAACTGCCCAAATATTTTTAGACTCGTCTTTTGTAAATCCAGCTTCTTCAAATTTCTTTTGAATATCTACATCTTTGTTCAATCTGATTCTTCCATCAAACTTCATTGCTTTAATTTTTGCAAGCATTTCTGGTTCAAGTGGTTCAACAGATATCTTAAACTTGTTGTGTTTGTTTGGTGATTTCCCTTCAATTGTTGGAGATGCCTTTTGTATTGTTTCATAGTATAAAACAATTGGTGGACTTACGGTGATTGGAATATTATTATCTTTTTCAATCTTATATTGGGTAATTTCCAAATGAAGTTCTCCCATTCCTGAAATTAAGTGTTCTCCTGTTTCTTGATTTAATTCTGCTCTAACATTAGGATCTTCTTTTGTAATATTATGAACAACTTCAATTAATTTAGGTAAATCTTTACTGTTTTTTGCTTCAATTGAAACAGTCATAACTGGTTCAACATCTGACATAAAGCTTTCAAATGGTTTTATTTCATTATTAGCTAATGTTTGTCCAGCATAAACTTCTTTCATACCAATAACACAAGCAATATTGCCTGCAACAACTTCATCTAATATTACTCTTTCAGGACCTAAATAAATTCCAACTTGTTGAACTTTAGCAGTTTTATCTGACCCGATAATTTTTAAATCCATTCCTTTCTTTATAGAACCAGCATAAACTCTTCCAGAAGCAATATCTCCTGCGTGTTTATCTAAAACAATATCTGTAACCATCATTGCAATATT
>CAYWUF010000082.1:0-2791 GCA_964461425.1 uncultured archaeon
AACATGAAAACAAAAATAGAAGTAATTGAAAGAAAAGGGGTAGGTCACCCAGACACTATAGCAGATAATCTATCTGAAAAGTTATCAAAAAGATTATTGAAAGAATATGGAGTCGTAAAACACTATAATGTAGATAAAACAATGGTGTGTGCAGGAGAGATAGAGAAAGGAAAGTTTACAACGCCAGTAAGAATTGTTTTTGCAGGTCAATATACAAAGGTAAAAAACATTGATAAGATTTTAGATTCAGTAGTTAAGGAAACACTAGCTTTTGAAATAAATAATAGTTTAAAATATAAGATTTATAATTTCTTAAATCAAGGAAGTCCTGATCTTAATGACATCTTTTCATGCAAGAAAGCAAACGACACAAGTTTTTCTGTTGGTTATCCAGAGACCGTTAATGAAAAATTAGTTAAGTCAATTGGAAGTTACATAGATAATCTTCATAAAACAGACAAGCACATAGGAACAGACAATAAAGTAATGTTTACTTTCGATGGAAAAGAAAAGTCAGTATATATAGCTCTTGCCTTTCTAGATTGTTTTAAAACAAAAGAAGAATATTTCGATTATAAGAAAAAATTAGAACAAAAAATGCAAAAGAAATTTAAAATTAAAAATCTACAAATTAATGTAGGAGACACAAAAGAAATGCAGTTTATAACTAAGACGGGAACATCTTTGGAGATGGGGGATAGCGGAGCAACAGGTAGGGGAAACAGAAGAAATGGATTAATTACTCCAACTAAGCCAATGACATTAGAAGCATACTATGGTAAAAATCCAATAACGCACATTGGAAGAACTTATCAAGATTTAGCAATTGATTTAGCAAAGAAAAAAAAGAAAGAAATCTTGCTATTAAACAAGATTGGTGGAGATATCAAAAAACCAATGATTTTTGAAATTTAACATATTTTCTTGCACAGAAAATCAGTAAATTTAGAATTAACGATATTAAAAGACATTTCATAAAAATTAAGTTGACCTTTATTTTTTTGAATTTCTTTAAAGATTACAAGATTATCAGGGAATAATATTCCTTCTTCATTTTTTTTATAAAATTCAGTTTTATTTACAAACTGGTAATCTCCTTCTCTATTCTCGCTAATTAATTCTCCAGTAGGATTATCAATTAAAACAACAAATTGAGTAAAATGACTAAGTAGTTCTCCATTTTCTTTTATTCTAAAATTAATTATAGAAAGTATCTTCCCTTCTCCAGAAAGTCCTGTTTCTTCATATAATTCTCTTTTTGCACAATTTAAAATATCTTCTCCAAATTCAACTTTTGCGCCAGGCAAACCATAGAAATCATAAAATGGCTCTTTAGTTCTGTGATATAAAAGATATTTTCCATTTTTTCTAACAACTAAAAGTACAGCAACAAATGGTCTTTGTTTTTTCTTTCCTGTTTCTCCATCAAGAGATGATTCAAGTGTTTTTCCTTTAGTTGTTAATGAATATTTCTGATTTTTATCTTTAAAGACATATCCTTCAGCAATTAGTTTATTAAGATGATAAGTAAATTTATTAGACGGAATAGATTTATCCCAAAGTTCGGTAAATGTTATTTTTTTATTATGTATTAAAATACTTAATATTTTTTCTTTTATTTCTATTTCTTTCATAATTAATCTTATTTTTATTATTTAAATAAATTAAGAAAAGAAGTAATTTAAAAGCAAGTTGTCAATTTTTTTTGAGTATTCTTCTATCTTGGCCCTTTAAAATAATTATATACTTCTTCATAAATATCATTTCTAATCTTAGGCAAATTTTCTTTAGGAGAAACTGTAAAATCAAAGAAAAGATACACATATTCTTTTTCGGAAATAATTTTTGGATTGATTTTATATTCTGTATATTTCTTTAAAAGATTAGTTCTTATAGTCTTTATCTTGTTTGAACAATCTTTAAGATCAACTGCAGTTATTGGAACTTTAAGAACAACAGGGAGATTAAGTCCACCATAATTGATTATTTGTTTTTCTAAAAATAATTTATTAGGAATTTTTATAGTTTCATTAATGTCTGTATTGATTGGATCCAGAAATACAAAAAAAGTACCGATGTGTCTAACCTTGCCTTCATCTTCTCCAATTCTTATATAATCTCCTATTCTAAATGGCCTTTTTGTAAGTAATATAAACCAAATAAAGAATGGTAATAATATTTCTCTTAAAGCAAACGCAAGACCCGTAGCAATAAGTCCTAAAAAGATAGTAATGTTAGCAAGAGTCACTCCCATTTTCCAAAGAACATAAGCAGTTGCAAGAGAATATACAATAAAAGTATAAAATTTACTTAATAATATTTTTTGTTCAATATCTACGCTTTCATCAAATAATTTATGTGCTTTGTTTTGTGTCAATTTAATAAAGATTGAAGCTATAAAGTATGTCCATAAGATTATTGAGATAGTTTTAAATGCAGTTAAAATTCCAAAATTTAAAGCAATCCAACCATTGGAGTTAGCCATAACTAAAGCAGTTATAGTTAAGAGGAAAACTCCTAAAACTAAAATTAATTTATTAATATTGTGTTCATTTGTATTGAATATCTTTTTTTTAAACATTGATTTTTCACTTTTTAATTTTTTTTATAGTTATTATAATTATAATTGTTGTTATAATTCCAATAATTATGTAAATTAAATAAGAATCGTTATTCTTTAATTTTTCTACAGTATTAATATTAATATTTTCGTCAATATTTTTAGATTTTTCAGTTAAAAATGTTAAATTTCCATCTGCTGGAGAATGTGGCGGATTTAAGTTTATATTTT
>CAYWUF010000083.1:0-2608 GCA_964461425.1 uncultured archaeon
AAATGCAGGAAACAGGATTCGAACCTGCGAAGCACTAAGCACACGGTTCTTAGCCGTGCCCCTTTGACCACTCGGGAATTCCTGCACAACTGTTTGCGCGAAGCTTATTTGTATATTGTAATAAAGTAATAAAACACATAAAGTAATAAAACATTTATTTTAAAACAAAAACTTATTGCACTAAAACTAAATGCTGAAAATAAAAAATGGATCTGGGCGGATTCGAACCGCCGGCCCTCACCTTGTAAGGGTGACATCATAACCGCTAGACCACAGATCCTTAAAAAAATAAGAATTTATTATATATTATTTAAATGAAAAAATATTTAAATACATCACTCATTAATAATATTAGAATATTTGAAAAAAAGGAGTGAAAATAAATATGAATAAACTAAATCTTAAAAAAACAATTGGCGCATTTATTATTACTGTTGCAGTATTACTGTTGGTTCTTTCTATTGTTGATTTATTTAATAGAGTAGATTATGTTACAGAATATAAAATATGTACAGACATAGCAATTACTGAAGCAGAACTTGGTTTGTGTAAAGAGAACGCAACAAGCGGACTAGGATTTAAAATTAGAGAAAATCAATTTGATTTATCAGTTTCTCAATATCTTTTAATCTATCTTTCTGCTTTAATAAAGATCTTGATTTCTATAACTATATTGATCATAGGAGAATCAATCTATAAAGCAAAACTAGAAAAAACAGAAACTAAAATCGTAGCTAAAAAAATAGTAAAGAAAAAGAAGAAATAATTTTCTTCTTTATTTCCCTAATTCTTGATAGTTTAATACATGTATAGAACTATCTTTTATTCCCGAGGTGTTACTAAAGATTAAAATCTTTGCACCTTTTTCTTTTGCTAGATCTTTAATTGAATCACTATATTCAGAATCAACAGCAATTGCAAACAATTTATCTGATTTAAAATCTTTTAACTTATGTTCTAAATCAGCAACAGAACAACTACTACTTATTCTTCTAAATTTTTCATTCAAAAGTCTTGTTTCTTTCTTATCTTTAATCTCATCAATTATTTTAGATAAACTCTGTTTTAGTTGATCTGTGATCTTTGGAAGAACAATTTGTTTTTTCTTTGGTTCTTCTGTAATTACATTAGTTTCACGTATGTTTGCTTTTGACTTTGGGTCTTCTTTAACAATTTGTTTTTCTTCTTTCTTTTCAGAATCAACTGCTTTCTTTTCTGCAATCTCATTAATTTTTCTTTCAAGTTCTGCTTTTAAAGAATTGTCAGTTTTTGTAATTGTAGTTTTAGAAATAGTTTTAGACTCAAACGTTGGTTTTTCTCTTCTTTCTTCTAAACTATTTTGTTTAGTTAAATCTAATGAACCAATCTCTTCTCTAACTAAATCAGTTATAGACTTTTCTTTTTTTTCAAAATCAGGTCTTGAATTAAAATTTCTATTGTCGAATTTAGAATGTCTGTTGTTATCATATTTTGAATCTCTATTGTTTCTGTCTCTTGAATTATCTCTGTCTCTTGAATTGTTTCTATCTCTAAATCCATTCTCTTTATTTATATCAACCCTTTCAATCTCCGGAATTTCAGAAAGCAAATTTCCAAAAATGTCTTGAGAATTAGCAGGTTTATTTTGTTGAGGAACAAATTTAGCTTGTGGCTTGTTTTCAAAGAATTTATTTGGATGTCTTGTATCGTTTGCTGTTGTTGAAAACTTTGTGGCTTTAACAATTCCTGGTTGTTTTATTAGATTGGAATTGAAATTGTTTGTTTTTTCGAAAGGTTTATTTTCAGTGTGTTGATTTCCATTAGGTTTTATCTTTCTTCTTAAAGCTTGATTAATCTCTTTCTGTGTTAATTCTTCAACTTCTTTACCGTCTGGTGCTCTTGCTATGTAATCAACTTTAATTGATTTTAACAATTGTTGTTGTTGAATATCTCCACCATGATCTCCATCTAAAAAGATTGTTACTGTTTTTTGTCTTGAAATCTCATCTAAGGATTTAGGTATTCTTGCTCCACCTGTTGCAATAGCATTAGTAAAACCATATCTTAAAAGAGTTAGAACATCTGCTCTTCCTTCAACAACAATTAATTCTTTACTTGAATCAACAGTTGGGCCAGCAGCAAGTTTTTCATAACCATATGCAATAATGTCTTTTGTCTTAAAAGTATCCATTATTTCTTCCATTAACTCTTTTGTGTCTGGAATCTCTTCTTGCATTAGTCTTCCTAATAACTCAATTGCTCTCTCTTTTATTAATTGTCTCTTTAATCCTCTTGTGTCTTCAATTTGTCTAATCTTAAAATTAGCATCACAAGGGCCTACTTTTTCTATAGTTTCAATTGAAGCAGCAATGATTGCAGTTTCAACCATAGAAACACTACATGGAAGTTTTAAAACTCCTCTAACTTTATTTTGATTTTGATTATATTCTATTTCTATTCTACCGATCTTTCCATTTTGCTGTAATTCTTTAATATCTAGGTTTGCTCCTAAAAGCCCTTCAGATTGTCCAAAAATCGCACCAATAACGTCTGGTCTTTCAACAAGTCCGTTAACTTCAAAATCAGCAACAATCAAATACTTGATTGTTTCTATATATGTTTTTCCCAT
>CAYWUF010000084.1:0-2570 GCA_964461425.1 uncultured archaeon
ATAATAATAATAATAATAATAATAAATCTATTAATTATATTATAAGATATTATTCTTTTTCAATTAAGATTATATTCTTTTTCCAAGTTCTCTTTTTTCCTGCATTATTTAATTTAATTAAATTAATGTCTGTTAGTGTTTTTATATAAGGATATAAACTTTTTTCATTTTGATATTCTATATTGTATTGTAATTTAATTCTTTGTTTTAATTCTTCCATATCAATCCATTGATCTTCAGGAAGACAATTTATTATGTGTTCTGCTTGCGTATTTTCTTTTGCTTTTATTACATCCCAAATTGTATTTATTTTATTTTTATTTATTTTTGCAACATCGTATATTTTTGTTATTTCACTTATTTGAATATTTTGTTCAATTGAATTATTGTAATTTAAAGTTGGTTGGTGTTCTTGAATTTTTTGAGCAACTAAATTTGAATTATGTTCAGACACTTTAGTGTTATTATGTTCAGATACCCTAGTATTATTTTCTGATAAATTATTCCTTTCATTTTTTATTTCAGGAATTTGTGTATGTGTATGTTTAATCGTATCATCGTATATTTTCGTGTAACTACTTTCTTTTTTCTCTTCTTTTCCAAAGCCGAGTTTTTTTAATATTTTTTGAAATATATTGCTCATACTATAATATAGTAATTACCGTAATTATTATAAATAGAATGGTAATTACAGTAATTATATTAACCCCTTTTTGGTCATTACAGTAATTACTAGAACTAGCCTTATTTACCTATATTTTACTCTTAAATTATTATGTAGCATTAATATTAATCAACAAGTAATTACGTTAAATTTAGCAGTAATTACTATGAAAAAAACGGTAATTACCATAATTTAAGTTATAATTTAGGGATTATTTTGTATTTCTGGCAAAAATTAAAGTTATTTAAAGATAAATGAGCCATTTTAGTATTTAAAATCAATTTAAAGAGCATTTAAAACTTTAATGCCATAAAACAACACCCCTAAATATCTTCAAAATCAGTCCAAGATTTAGTGTTTTTTAAGTAGTAATTAAATCCATTTATGTATAGAAATAAAGTATTTAAAAGTTTTAAAAACAGAATATTTTGTAATAGCGGAGGATGGATTTGAACCATCGACCTTCGGGTTATGAGCCCGACGGGCACTCCAGACTGCCCCACCCCGCTATATCTTTATTTAATAAAATCCTATGATTTATATAAAAAGTCCTTGAAGGTATATATATAATATATAGAAACTAATATAAATAAATTCTATTTCATTTAACTTAAAAAATAAGTATTAATCACAAATAAACCCGGTGGTTTTATCTTCAATTTTACTTAATATTTCTTGTAATTTCTTAACTGTATTAGTTACTTGTATTTTCTTCTTTTTAAGATTTAAATTTAATTTTTGAGAGTCAACCATTTCAAGAGATTTATTACAATTTGGACATTTAAAATTATAAGCAGCAGCAACTTCAAAAGGAACCTCTATACATTTCTTAGGACAATAGAAATAATCTCTTCCTTGTTGTTGATAAATTTTTTCTTCTAATTGTTTTAAATTATCTATTTCACTTTCAATAATTATTTCAATAATTTTCTTAAATTTAATTTCCCAATAAAACTCAAAAAGATTATTTTTATTTCTAACTTTTTTATAACAAGCAATGCCTCTATAATGTAAACTATTCAAAGTAGATCTAATAGTAGTAATTTTCTTTTTTAATTTAATTGCAATTTCTTCAGGAGAAAAAGTTTTTTTAGCATCGTAAATTTTTATAATTTCTGGAGCTAATGGCCCTGCAATTTGTTCCAAATGCATTCTTGTAGATTTATCAAGTAAAATTTCTTTTTTTAGTTTATTAAGACCCATAAGCTCACTTTTAATAATTAGTATATATATTAGCACCAAACTACTTATAAATTAATTACTTTCTTATATTCGTTATTTGGTATAATTTTAATTTTACTATTATTAAATTCTTTATTTAAACAATTATTATCTAACATATACAATACAATCCCTAACGCAGAAACCTCACTATGTGGTTGATTTCCAACAGCAACATTATAATCTGCTAATTCATAATATTCTTTAGGAACTTTAGAACCACCAACAATTAAAAGAATTTTATTATTTATTTTTTCAATATCTTTAATCTTAGTACTAATATTTTCACCATACATTGTAAGATGAATAACAATTCCTCCTTCTTGTTTAAATTTTTTAACTAACTCCAAAGGTTCTTCAATATATTCAATTTTAAAATCACTACCCCATTTATTATTAATTTTATTAATCACTTCAACAATAGTATTGTCTTGAACTCCTGAAAAATAAAAGTCTGTAGCCCCAAAAGCTCTAGAAACTAAAGCGCAATGAGTAGTAATTCGTTTATCTCTAAAAGGTCGGTGATCTAATCTTAATATAGTAAGTTTATAAATATTTTGAGTCATAAATATTATATAATACAATTTAATTAAATAAGTTACTTATTATCTCGACCGAAACTAAAACTATTGGATCTGTAGCTCAGCTTGGTAGAGCACGGGACTTTTAATCCCGGTGTCGAGGG
>CAYWUF010000085.1:0-2567 GCA_964461425.1 uncultured archaeon
TTTCACTCCTAATTTAATAATTTAATATTTTCTGCTTTCATTGTTATTGGAACTTTAACTGTTGCGTCAAATAATTCAATAACTACTTCTTCTTTTGAAACATTTACTCTTGTTACTTTTGCTCTCGAACCTTTAAATGGACCAAGAATAATCTCAACAGTTTGTCCTGGTTTAATTGAACTCATTAATGGTCTGGACTCTAAGATTCCTGCAATCTCATTAATGTTAATCTTTCCAGAAACTATTTGTCCTCCCTTTATGTGAGGAACATTATGGATTAATAGTTCAACTGTTTTTTCAGAGTCTGCTTCTATCAATATGTATCCTTTTAGATCAGCCATCTCCACTAAAGAAAAAGCCGGAAGTCCATCTTCCTTAATCTTGTGATATAAAATATCAATAACAACTCTTTCTTGACCAACTGTTGTTCTTACTGTAAAAATCATATTGCACCACTTACTATATTCATTATTAATCTTACAATAAAACCAATAACTCCAATAACAATCATCCCTAAGCCAACAACTTTTGCCATTGCCCAGAATTCTTTGCCGGATGGTTTTTTTGCAATCAATAATATTCTTTTTGAAGACGCTAAAAAGCTTTTAAATTTTTTAATCATTTTTTAATCACATTTTTACATACTATCAATATCTAAATCTAAATCTGGTTGTTTCTTACCAACACTGTTTCCTACAATATCGCTTAAGTAAGAGATATCAGCACCAGCAATAACAGCCATAACTTTTATTGTATTTCTTGGAACGTCGTCATCAACCATAGCACCCCAAATAATGTGGGCGTCTGGACTAATTCTTGAAGCAACTGTTTCAACAATTAATTCTGCTTCTTTAAGGGTCATGTCTTGACCACCTAAAACATTTACTAAAGCTTTAGTAGCGTTGCCAATCTCAATATCAAGTAATGGAGAAGTTAAAGCATTCTCAACTGCTTCAATTGCTCTTGATTCGTTATTGTTTTTATTAGTATTACTCTCTCCAACCCCAATCATTGCTAAGCCACCACTTGTTAAAATGGTTCTTAAATCTGCAAAGTCAAGATTTATTATTCCTGCTTTTGTTACAAGTTCAATTATTCCTTTAACAGACTGTGTTAAAATTTTATCAACTTCTTTAAAAGCAACCTGTAATGGTAAATCTGGAGCTATTTCTAAAATTTTATCATTTGGTATTATTATTAAAGTATCAACTTCTTTTTTTAATTTCTCTAAACCAGATAATGCGTTTTCAATTCTTTGTTTTCCTTCAACTGCAAAAGGTAGAGTTACTATTCCGATACATAGTGCTTTTTTCTCTTTAACAATTCTTGCAACTTCTGCAATTGCCCCAGTTCCTGTTCCACCACCAAGACCGCAAGTTACAAAAACCATGTCTGCGTCTTTTAAAACAGTTTTAATTTCTTCCTTAGATTCTTCAGCTGCTGCTCTACCAACTTCTGGGTTTGAACCAGCACCAAGACCTCTCGTGGTTTTTTTACCAATAAGCATTTTTTTATCTGCTTTAATCTTTAATAATGCCTGAGCATCAGTATTCATTGCAATCATCATTGCGCCTTCAATACCTGTTTGAGTCATTCTATCAAGACTATTTCCACCAGAACCACCAACACCAATAACATAAATGCTTGGTAACGACGCTCTTAAAAATTCCTCTAAGTCTTCATCATCGCTTCTCTGAACTTTTTCACTATCTTTATCTTGAGCAACCACTTTGCCGCTTGGTAATTCTGCCAAAATTTTTCACTCTCCCTTTAAGTATCTTTAGACTAACAAAATAATAATTATATAAAATAAGATATAATATTTATAGATAAGAAAGCTTTAAATATAAATCTATTTTATGTTTTATAAGGAGAACGTGATTATTTATGGTAGATTTAGAAGTTTTAAGAATAGCTAAGGACATTAAAGATATTAAGATACAAGGAGCAAGTAAGATTGAACTTGCTGCAATTAATGTGATTAAGGAATTAATAAATAGAAGCAACTTAACAGGAAATGATTTTTTAGGAGAACTTGTAATTAACATTAATCATTTGATTGCTCAAAGACCAAATGAGCCAAAATTAAGAAACTCTTTAAGTTATATTTGGCAAACTGCAAACAAATATTCAGAGATTAAAGATAGGGGTTTTCTTGTTGATTATATTAATAACTATGAGAATAATATTAGTAAGGGAAACGATCTTATTTCAGAATACGCTTCACAGGTTATAACTAATGGTTCTGTTATTCTTACACATTGTCATTCTAATCTTGTAGAACAGGCGTTTAAGAAAGCCTATGACAGAGGTATTGATTTTGAAGTCATCTGTACAGAGACTAGACCTAGATTTCAAGGAAGGTTGACAGCTAAAGCACTTTGTGATTATGGGATAAAGACGACTCAGATTGTTGATTCTGCAGTCTCTGGTTATCTTAAAAAAGTTGATGTTTTTATGACTGGTGCAGACGTTGTTTTTCAAGACGGGTCGATAATGAATAAAGTTGGAACACACACTATTAGTCTTGTTGCTCAAAACTTTAAGACACCTCACATTGTTCTAAC
>CAYWUF010000086.1:0-2505 GCA_964461425.1 uncultured archaeon
TTTGATGGCTTGGTCAAAGATAAACAAATATTACAAGCAATAACAAATATTGGTATTAAAACACCAACAGAAATACAAATAAAAGTAATTCCATTAATCTTAGAAGGAAAAAATGTAATTGCTCAATCGGCAACAGGAACAGGAAAGACAATTGCGTTCTTAGCAGGAATCTTACCTTCTGTAAATAAAACTAAAAGAGTACAATGTTTAATCATTGTCCCAACAAGAGAACTTGCAAATCAAGTTTATGAAGAAACAAAAAAGATTGGTAAAGTTAAAGACTTACAAGCTTGTGCTGTTTTTGGTGGAGCTTCTATTAATTTACAAGCTAAACAACTAAAATATGCAGACATTGTTATAGGAACACCAGGAAGATTAATTGATCAAATAGATAGAGGAAATCTAAGACTTGATAGCATTAAATATTTAGTATTAGATGAAGCAGACAGAATGTGCGATATGGGGTTTTATGAAGACATTTCTAAAATAATTAAACAAGTACCAAAGGAAAGACAAACTTTATTATTTTCTGCAACAATAACAGATGATGTTTCTAAACTGGAAAGAGACTACATACCTAAACCTCAAAAAATAAAAGTACAAACAAATGTTGATCCTAAAAATCTATTACAAGAATATTATATTATTAAATCAAATCAAAAGTTTTCATTACTTTTACATTTGGTTAAACAACATAGTAAGAAATCAATTATTTTTTGTAATACTAGAAATGAAGTAGATGTTTTATTTAATAACTTTAAAGAACATAGAGTTGAATGTTTTAGACTACATGGCGGTTTAGAACAAAATAAGAGAAGTAACACTATTGAAAGATATCAAGATCATAAAGATGCTATTTTAATCTCAAGTGATGTTTCTGCAAGAGGAATACATGTTGATAATTTAGAATATATCTACAATTATGATTTGCCTAAAGACAACACACAATACATCCATAGAATTGGAAGAACAGCAAGAGCAGGAAAAAAAGGAAAAGCAATTGCTTTATTAACAAGCAGAGAAGAAGAAGAGTTCTTAAGAATGTGTAAGAAATTTGGTTTTTCAGTAGAACATAAACATTTACCACCATTAGTTCCAATTGCTCTTAAAAGAACAACCGATGAACGAAAAAGACTTGATGAAAGAAACCAAGACGGTAGAAATAGATATAGAGAAAGAAAAGAACATTTCAGTAAAGGTCCAAGAGATAGAAAAAAAGAAAATTTAAAGAAAAAAGTAATTGGAGAATTATCAGAAGAACAAATTAAAAAACAAAAAACTGATTTCTTTAGACATAAAAATAAATTAAGACAAAATAAATATGCTAAAGGAGGCAGAAGATAAGATGGTTAAGAAATTAGAATATCAAAAAACTGAAAATTTAATCTATAATGTTATAATGTTTGCATTAATCTTTGCTTTAGTTATTAGTTTTGTTTTTACAATAGATAAACTGGTTCTTGAAAGACCAGAAGACACTTGTTATTTACAAGATTATGCACATAAAGTAGAACCACATGGCATTAACTTAGATCAGAATTGTAACTATGATGACAACTACATATCTTCTTGCGTTAAATCAGAAGGAAATATAATCTATAAAAAAAACTGCGAAATGGAGTGTAGTTATTGTTATAGAGACTATAATAACATATTAGAAACTTATAACAACAGAATAAACATAGGAAGAATGGTTTTCACTTTCTTGTTAGCATTAGCTTTTGCGTTTATTAACATTAAAGATAAAATAATTAGATATTCAATACTTTCAGCAGCATTAGTATCATTATTTGTTGCAACAATGTCTGCTATGAAATTATTAGATAAAATTTTACCATTAGTAATAATTGCAGAATTTTTACTAGTAATCTTTATCTACAAAAAAACAAACAAAGAAAAAAAGTAAAGCTACTTAGCTCTACTTCTTATTTCTCTTTTTTTATAGTTTGGATTTTTTTTAATAGTAATATATTGATTTTTACTGGGTTCAATTTTTGTTGAAGATGTTACTAGATCATATTTAAAACTTGAATGTTTAAAACTTCTTAAAACTTCTCTAGTTTTTACTTTGTCTTTTATGGGAAAGACTATAGCTTTATTGCCAGTAACTTTTTGATTTATTTTTTGTGTTTCTGGAAAAGCAGTCATGTAAATAAACTCCGATCCGTGTTTTGCTCTCTGATCAGCAATTACTCTTTCCATAAGTAATGTGCCAATGCCTTGTCCTTGATATTTTGGATTAATGAAAGTTTCAGAGAGGTGAAAGAAATTAGCATTTGGATTTTCTTTAATATATAGTTCAGATGTTTTTTTTAAATGACCTATAGTGCAACCCAACAGCTCTTTACCATCATACATTAAATAGAATATTGTTTTTTTCTTTTCTTCTTTTTTACGTGTAAGATAACTTTTTAAGTTGTCTGGTTTCCGTCTAAATAAATTATCAATATTACAAATATCTTTAATCTGCTCAGGAGTTAACGTATCTAATTGATTCCAAGTTAT